>JAUQXC010000891.1 GCA_030834825.1 Thermoflexales bacterium | reverse complement strand
TGAAGGTATATGACGGAAACGGCGGGTAGTCGAGCGCGATAAACCAATCGGGGTGTTCGATCACCCAGTTGGAATCGATCCCCATGTGATTGGGCACCATATCGCTGGAGAGACGAATGCCGCGCCGCCGCGCCCGATCGCGCAGGTTCTCCAACGCACCATCTCCACCCAAATCGTCGGCGATGCGATAGTCCATCAACGAATAAGCCGAGGCGACGGCTTCGGGATTGCCCATCATCTGCTTGATGTGCTGTGAGGCACGGCTGCGTTCCCACAACCCGATCAGCCACAAGCCCGTAAAGCCCCAATGCCGTAGTTGATCGAGTTCTTCATCGGGAATCTGATCGAGCCGCGTAATCGAGCGTTGATATTTCTTAGACAGTTGATCGAGCCACACGTAAGTGTTCTTGGCCAGCAAGACCAGGCGCGGCATCCAATCCAGATCGGCACTGAAACGTTCGGGTTCAGGCTCCGGGCCGTAGCCCGTGGGACCAAACAAGGCCAGCGAAGCCCGCTGCGCATCCGGGCCAAAGAGCGGAATCAGCGTGGGGCCAGGGCCGGTAAAAATGGCTTTCTCTTCTTCGCGGATAAAATCAAGGCCGCCTAACAGGCGGTAAAGATATTGTCCCAAAAGGATGCCCCAACGCCCGCGCATAAATTCCAACTGCGCCACTAACGAATCGGGCGAAGCCAGCGCCGGCATGCGCAGGAAGTCGATGAGGTTCTGCTGATCCAGACCAAACGTCGGCTGCATGGCAAAGAATTCGCGCAAGCTGGTCATGACCAGCGGGTAAGCTGTTTCCTGTTGCAGCGGCGTGTCGTCGAATAACTCACGATATGTCTGAAAGGCCGGATTTTGATTGGCCAGCCACAGCATCAGCATTTCTTCCAATTGAATCTGGCGATGCGGTGTGTCGTTGGTCGCGGCCTGCAGGTAATCAGCGATCGTGCTCTCACCTTTGTACACGGCCACCGGAGGAAACTCGTCGACAAAGCGGCGCAGGGTTTTCTCCACTTCGTCCGGCCCGATCTGCGCCGTGAGATAATCCAGTGCTTCCTGCATCACACGCGGATTTTTCTGCTCACGATACTGCTTCAGCGCATAGTGCTGCAGCTCGTCGATCAGGCCCAGCGCATTGATCTGCGCGGCGCGCACCGTCTGATCGGGTGAACGCTTCTCGTTAATCTTCTGGGCAAAGGTCCGCGCGGCGTAGAAGTTGGCAAAGATGACATTGCCGTTAAAGGAAAACAGGGCTTCATCAAAACCGTAAGCATCGCGCGCGCGGCGGGAAACGTGAAACTCAAATGTGGGCATCATGGCCTCTCCAGGAAGGGTGACTCTAGAAGTCCCGTGTGTTTAGTAACCACTCAGCCGGCGTGTCAGTGTCATTCCCGCGTGTTTCCAGCGGGAATCCAGATGTCCGCTTGCAACGCTTGTTAACAGCCACTGGATGCCCGATTTAAGCGCTCGGGCATGACGGCTGAGCGGTTACTGTGTTTAACGGAAATCACCAACCAGCTCCGGCTTGTTGTTCAAAATCTGCTCGATTCGCTCCAGCACTTCGGCGGTCAGCTGCGGCGCCACGTCCAGGGCTTTCATATTCTCGGTGACTTGCGAAACCTTTGAGGCGCCAGTAATCACCGTGCTGACATGGGGATTCTTTAAGCACGCTGCGCGACAACACAAAGTTTGTTGTGCTAACAGCATCTTATAACCTCGATGAATATGTTTTGCCTGACAGCGGCAGTGTGTTTTTTACAGGGGCCAGCAATGTCATTATATCAGAAAGCGAGATGATAGCGTGATCGCTCAATCCCTCACCGTCATAGACAGATTGACCCTGATCGAGCCGTTACCGCTCGATCAACATCCAGCTGCTGTGTATGTGGCCGGATTTGCCAAGGGATCGCGCCACACGAGCCTTTGAGTGAATAACCACAGCGCCTGATCCTGGTGAAAGATCAAGCGCTGTGGATGAGGCAATGTTATCTAGCTTTCAGGGCGCAAGGAAGCTGTCGATCATTTTGTCGATCTTGAACAAAGTGCCTATCAAGACCAGGGATGCCGCTAAATGGGGAGCACTCTCGGTGTTGCATCTTTCCGCATGTCCGAGATATTCGGACAGCCCCCTTGCGAATCTGCTGCATTTGTCGGATACTATTTTTATCCCCCAAACACAATTCAAGGAGACGCCATGGCCGACCCTGTGTCGCTGGATCGCCTGCCCGAACGCCAACTCGCCGACGAGAAGGTCGAAGAGTATCGCGGCTTCTATGTGGAGCTGCTGGGCTTTGTGCCGCCGCGCATCCAGGCGCGCACCGAGCTACTGGCGCGTGTCGATCCGGAGTTGCTCGCCATGCAGGAGGAAATTCGGCAGCACTGCATGTATCCCAATTGCTTTGACGTCAAGACGGCGCAGCTGATGCTCTTTGGCATGCTGCTGGTGAACTTGCAGGATGCCAGCCGGTTGCATGCCATAGCAGCTTATCGTGCGGGTGCGACCTTTGAAGAGTTGAGCGCCGTCGTGAATCTGGCTTTCCTCTTTCGAGGTCTATCTGCGGCGAACCTGGGCGCTGAGATCTTGCAAGGCATTGCCAAAGATGTAGGAAAGTCGTGAGATGTTGCA
>JAUQXC010000890.1 GCA_030834825.1 Thermoflexales bacterium | reverse complement strand
CTGGCGAGAAAAAGCATTCGTCAGGGGAGGGAAGAATGCGCTCCCCCTCTTTCGAAATCTGCCGTTTGATTTCGGGAGAGGGGGTTGGGGGGTGAGGCGTCTCTTCCCACACGAACTGCGCCAGTTCTGCCAGACGCGGTGTCATCACCTCGTGATAATCCACCCCCCAGGCATAGCGCGCGATGAGGCCGCGCGCCGGATCGTTCTTCACCTCGTCAGGCAGGTCGAGCGTGTAGTAGCTCAGGCCGACGACGATGACGCTCTGCGCATTGGGCAAGACCCGCCGGAGATCGGAACGCCGCTCGGGATCGCGCGCCAGGTAGGCCATCTCACCCATCATGCCGGATGAGATCCAAGCAGCATACGCGTTGGCATGCGGCGCAACGCCTGCCGGGGCAATGCCGACCAGATCAAAACCCAATTCAACGGCGCGCGCCGTGATACGTTCGGCGAGGTTCATGCTGGGTATTCTACACCATACAGCACGAGACCTGGTGGGCCATCGAATCACTGAAGCTCAACCGCCTACCCACTCACCTAACAGGTCTACTCCCGGCTGTGGTAAAATCTCTCCAGCCAGGGGCCACTCCCCTTACGCCTTGCGTTTCACGGAGTTTCCATGAAGTATCATCTTCACGTTTTCGGCTGTCAGATGAACGAAGCCGATGCCCAGCGGGTTGGGTCCGAGCTGGAAAAGATCGGCCTGACCTACACGGATCATGCCCGCGATGCGGATGTCATCGTGCTGGATACGTGCGTCGTGCGCCAAAGCGCTGAAGACAAAGCTTACAGTTACATCACCACCCTTAAGCCAATCAAGGAGAAGCGGCCCGACACGATCATCACCGTGATGGGCTGCATGGTGGGCGTCAAGAGCAACGGCACGCTGAAGAAACAATTCCCGTGGGTGGATGTCTTCATGGCTCCTTCGGAGACCGCGCCGCTGGTCAACTTCATGCGCCAGCGTGAATCGTTTGCGCTGATGGCCGAGGAGACCCGCCACCGCCATGCGCTGCAAGATGGTGACATCCTGCTCCCGGCGCACGAACGCGGTTCCCTGGTGGCCGCCCACGTCCCGATTGTGTATGGCTGCTCGCATGCGTGCACCTTCTGCATCATTCCTTATCGCCGGGGCGTCGAGCGCAGCCGCCCCATTGGTCAGATCGCGCAGGAAGTTCGATCGCTGGCCGAGCAAGGTGTGAAAGAGGTGACCTTGCTCGGCCAGATCGTCGATCGCTATGGCCGGGACTTCACAGACGGGCCTGATCTGTCTGACTTGCTGCGGGTGATCAACGATATCGACGGCATCGAGCGGATTCGCTTTCTCACGTCACACCCCAACTGGATGAGCGATGAGCTGCTGGACACGGTGGCCGAATTGCCCAAGGTATGCGAGCACATCGAAGTGCCGGTGCAGGCCGGTGACGATGAAGTACTGCGCAACATGAAGCGCGGTTACACGACCGCCGATTACCGCCGCCTGATCGAGAAGATTCGCGCCAAGCTGCCGGGCACCTCCATCGCTACCGACATCATCGTGGGTTTTCCAGGCGAAACCGCCGCACAATTCCAGGCCACCTACGATCTGCTGGAAGAGCTCAAACTCGACGTGGCGCATCTGGCCAAGTATTCCACTCGACCCGGGACCGTGGCCGATCGGAACCTGCCGGATGATGTGCCTGAAGAAGAGAAGGAACGCCGTTGGCGGGTGTTGAACGATCAGCACGAGCGCATCTCGGACGGGATCAACCGCCGCTATCAAGCTCAAACGGTGGAAGTGCTGGTGGAAGATCGCCACAAGGGCAAGTGGCGCGGCCGGACCCGCACCAACAAGCTGGTGTTCTTTGAAGATGAGACAACCGATCGGCGTGGGCAACTGGCGCAGGTCAAGATCGAAAAGACCGGACCGTGGAGTATGATCGGGACAATGAGTCATTAGCAGTCCCCTGCACGGCGAGGACTTCGTGAGCCATTAACAAAGAAAGGGTCTTCCGATTTCAACGGGAATTGCTCTGGCTGGATGGTCACATCCCGCGTTCACGAACCCAGGAGCATTTGCTGATAATCCCGCTCAACCCGGAAGAGCCCAAAGTAAAGAAGACCTCCCGTCAGCAATGTACGCCAGTGGGAGTCTCAGTAGATCACAGAATGCTCAGAGCGGATTGCCAAATCCGCGACATTCCGACGGATTTGGCAATCCATCGGGAGCAAATTGTGATTTACTGAGTCTTGCAAACAAAAACCGGGTTTCTCCACCAATGACCGCAATTCCGTCAGAACTGGAGAAACCCGGTTGCTTGAGTCGCGATCAACTCTCGGTCAAGTAAGCGCGGATGTTGTGCTGCACGGCATAGGCGGCGGCTTCGGCGCGATTAGTCAACGCCAGTTTGCTGAGGATGCTGCTGACGTAGTTGCGTACGGTGCCTTCACCCAGAAAGAGCTGCTGCGCAATCTCGCGATTGGTCTTGCCTTCGGCGACCAGCCCCAGCACCCGCATTTCCTGTTCGGTGAGCTGGCTGAAAGCCGACTGTTCATCTTTGCGCTGCGCTTCGCGCACGCGGGCAAAGACCCGCTGGGTCAGGGCTGAATCGAGCAGCGCTTCGCCGCGGCCCACCGCCTCGATGGCGCGCACCAGGTCATCGCCGCCGATTTGCTTCAGGACGTAGCCGGCCGCGCCTGCGGCAATTGCTTCAAAGAGCATGTCGTCTTCGGCAAACGAGGTGAGCATGATCACTTTGATGTCGGGGGCCTGCGCCACAATCTCGCGGCAGGCGTCGATGCCGCTGCCGCCGGGCAGGCGAATATCCATCACGACGACTTCGGGATGATGTTGCAAAGCTTTCTGCACCGCGTCTTTGGCATTGCCGGCTTCGTCAACTACGGTAAAGCCCGGATGCCGATCGAGCAGCGCACGCAGACCCAGTCGCACCACTTCATGATCGTCGACGATGACAATCCGCAAATGCTTGTTCAACGCAGAATTCCCTCGCTGGTGAAGTTTTGGCCGCAATTAGTATATCATACTTTGATCTTCTGCCACTTCCCGCTGCGGAAACGCAGCCAGAAAAGACAGGCGCGCACACCGAAGTCCGAACCGATGGCCAACCACGCCCCATTGAGATCGAAGGCGCGCGTGAGCAGATAGGCCAGCGGCACACGCGTGATCCAGATGGCGCCGACCGTGATGAAGAGCGTGGTGCGAGTATCACCCGCGCCGCGCAAGCTGCCGGAAAATACGAAGGAAGCGGCCATGATGGGCTGGATGAAGGCCGAGATGTGAATCAAGTCGATGCCATAGGCGATCACCACGGCGTCTCCCGGCACAAAGGCGCGCATCAAGGGTTCGGCAAAAATGAAGAGCAGCACGCCGCCGATCAGCATGATGACAAAAGCGAGCTTGTAGGAGATATAACCGCTGGCCTTTGACTTCTCCGGTTCCTGCGCGCCCAGGAATTGGCCCACCAGCGTCGTCGCCGCCACCGCAAAGCCCCAACCCGGCAGATACGACATGGACATGAGGTTCAAGCCAACTTGATGTGCGGCATAGGCCGCCGTACCCAAGCTGGTGATGGTCATCGTCATCGCGACCAGCGCGCCTTGCAGCAGGAGCTGTTCCAAACCGGCCGGTAACCCGATCTTCAACACCCGTTTAATCACCGGCCAGTGAAAGCGCGGCCATTCATGCGGCAGCCTCACTCCGCCGCGACCGCGCCATAACGCCCGCAGCACCAACAAGCCACCGAGGCCGCGTGCGATCATCGAGGCGGCCGCCGGACCGTTGGAGCCCATATTCGGCGCGCCGCGCGTCAGATACAACGCCAGTCCCGCGTTCAACAGCACCACGACGATCATGATTTTCATGGGCGTCCGAGTGTCGCCGCTGCCCCGCAAAATCGCATTGCCGACAAAGAGCACCGGCAACAGTATGAACGTCAAGGCTGAGATGCGCAGATATTCTGCGCCCACAGTGGCGACCGCAGCCTCGGCCCCCAACAACAGCATCAACTGCGGCGCGAGGATCAACGCCACGATCGTCAACACAGCGCCGATGAGGCCTGCGGTCAGGATCGATTGCTGTGTGGTGCGGCTGGCCTCCGCTCTCTCACGCGCGCCGATCTGCCGGGCCACCACGGCCAGGCTGCCGGTTGCCACCGCGCCAAACACAGCCGCCATTAAATTGATCGTTTGATTGGACAAGCCCACGGCCGCCAACGCGGCGGCGCTGAGGTGACCGACGACGTAGGTATCGGTGAGGCCGACGACGGCAAACAATGTCTGTTCCAAGACCACCGGCCAGGCCAAGATCATGACGCGCTTGACCAGAACCGGATCGCCGAACCAGCTCAAGACGCGCGCCTGGTTCCTGGCTTGAACGTGAGCGCCGGAAGTGGCACCGGAAGTGACGAATGAGGGAGAAGCAAAACCCCCAACAGCTTCAGCGGGGGCTTCTTTAACAGGATCGATGGGAGTCATTCTTTATCAGCACCAGTAATAAATTTGCGGAGGCAACTATACCATGCCCGGTCAGCGGAGACAATGCACAGGACATCCGGGCCGTTGAAACAAAATGGCTCTTCCGGGTTGGACGGGATTATTGTCGCGTGGCTCCCGCTGGATGGTCACATCCAGTGGCTGAAACGGCGGATGTAACCACGCAGAGCGGACCGGGAGCAATTCCCGCTGAAGCCGGAAGAACCAACAAAACTCCGCCATAACATGAAGCTGTGACGGAGTTAAGAGAACTTGCAGATCAGCCTGCTACTGTGTACAACCCGTCCCACCGGGGAATTTATCCGGCATGACATTCGGGTCCATCGTCAAGTTAGGTTCCAGGTGCTGGCCCGACTCGTCCCAAATGCGCAATTGTTGCACCTTGATGCGGCAGCGACGTGAACGCATCAAGTAATTCGCCGAACCGCCCACCTTCTCGTCCCAATTGCCGGTGTCCGGATTCTCTAGCGCAAAGTGGTATTTGCCATCTCCACCGGTGCCCCAGACCGTCACATTGCAGGTGTAATTGTTGCCATCATAGGTACAGAATTGGAAACTGAAGCCATAACCCAACGGCTCAACCGCCGCCTGCGGAGTTGGGGTAGCCGGGGGCGCAGCAGTCGTCGGCGGTTGCACGGGACGGGGCGTGCGCGTTGGGCCTGCTGTCCAGGTTGGAAAAGGTGTCGACGTTGAGGTTGGCGCAGCGGTCAGCGGCGCGGTGGGCGTGGGTGTATCTGTCAAGCGCGTCAATGTCGTCGCTGCCGGCAGCTGTTCCAACTGCTCCACGGTCAAGCCGGTAGCCTCGGCTTCAATCCAACCGGTGACACCGTCGGGGGTCTCAATGCGGATCCAATGTGAATCGGCGGTGCGCGCCTTGACGAAGAACCGTGCACCCGCCGGCAGCAATCCCTCAATGCGCGAGGATGGATCACTGCCTGCCTTGTCGCGCAGTTCGGTATCCTTTTCCAATTGCTGCAATTGGGTCGTCAACGGCGCGACCGTAGGAGTGTTCGTCAACACTTGCTGGGCTGGCACGACGACAGGGACTTCCAGGGTGGGAGTGGGTGTCGGCAGCTTGCCGCCCTGTGCACTCAAGATGGCGATCCCCCCCGCACCGATGATGGTCACAATCGCCATGATCACCGCGGGAATGAGCCAGCCTGGACGTTTTTTCTCAACGGCCGCAACCGTCGTCGCAGCCGAGGCGGCGGCCCCGCCCACCAGAGTCCGGGGGGCAGCCACCTGCGTCCCCGATTGTTCCTGCGGCGCGCCTATGAGCGCTCCTACGGTTACCGATCGCGGCGGCGGCGTCACGCCACTCCCCACGCGGGCCACCATGGTTGCGCCGGCTAATTTGATGGCCGAGCTCTTGTTAGCATCGGGATGGGAATCCTCAGGCGACATGCCCACTGCCTGGCGCAGACCCGTCGTCAGTTCCGAAACTTTTTGATAACGATCGTTGGGATCCTTGGCCAGAGATTTCAGGATCACCCGGTTGAGATCGTCGGAAATATCAGGCTTCAGAGCCTGCGGCAACGGCAGCGGATCGTTGATGTGCTTCAGGACGACGGCCAACGGCGTATCGGCGTCAAAAGGCAAGCGACCTACGACCAGCTGATACAGCATCACACCCAACGAATAGATATCGCTGCGCTCATCGCCGGGCTGGCCCATGCCCTGCTCGGGGGCCATGTAGCTGGGTGTGCCCACCATGGCGCCACTGGCCGTGAGGTTGGACGTGCTGACGATTTTGGCGATGCCAAAATCGGTCAGGATCACCTGCCCGTCGAGCGTGATCATCACGTTGGCGGGCTTCACGTCGCGGTGCACCATATTGCGCTCATGGGCATACCTCAACGCCGAGCCGACCGCCAGGATGATGCGCGCGGCATCGTCGAGCGAGACCCATTCGTCACGGCTCTCCAGGTTCTGCAGGCGTGCCTTCAGCGTCTCGCCTGTGATGTACTCCATGACCATGTAGTACACACCGCCATCAGCGTCGAAGTCATAAACCTGCACGATGTTGGGATGACGCAGCGTCGCCACGACCTTGGCTTCGCGCTCGAAACGGGCGAGGAATTCCTTCTCGTCAGACAAGAAGCTATGCATCATCTTGATCGCCACGTGGCGATCGAGGTTGGGCTGGTAGGCCTTGTACACCTCGGCCATGCCGCCCCGACCCAGATGCTCGACAATGCGGTATTTACCGATCGTCCTGCCGATCATGGGATCATTCATGATCCTCTCTCCTCGCTCTCCCGCCAATGTCGATGCTCCACCTTGAGGCAGCGATCCATTACGACAATCAACCCGGCCGCATGGGCGCGTTGCGCCGCTTCACGATGAATGACGCCTAATTGCAGCCAGAGCGCTTTAGCCTGAACGGTGATGGCCTGTTCCACAATTTCTGGCACACATTCGGGTTTCCTGAAAACGTCGACGATCTCGATCGGGTGTTCACGCGCCGCCGTCAGGAGGTCAGGGTAGGACTTCATCCCTAGCACTTCATCCACTTGAGGATTGATGGGGACGATGGTGTAACCGACCGATCGCAGGTAAGCGGCCACATCATAGCTGGGCCGCCACGACTTGCTGGACAGGCCAACCACGCCGATCGTGTGCGCGGTTTTCAAGAGTTCATGGATTTGATCGTCGAGCGCCATGTTATCCGATCGGTTCCGGCAATGAAAACGTGACGTGCTGCGTTTGCAACACGTCGCCTTCGTGAAGCAGGTCTATCTGGGTGCGATAGTCACCCGGCATGGGCTGCTTGATGTGTAGGGTCACAGCGACGTGCCGGTCCATGGTTCCAATGATGCTTAGGCTGCGTTCTTCTTCGCCATCGGGGCGGGAGAGCACCACTTCGAGATTGGGATATTCCAGAAAGGGGGTCAACGTGATCTGTAGCATCACACGCCGTCCATCGGACGCAGGATGAACGACCGCTTCCGTGATACGGACTTCACGCGGTGGCAACGGCACTTCGGCTTCGTCAGCGAAAAACATCAGCGACATGAATATCTGCTCCCAACCTGGTTCAAATTATACTACAATGAATGCCGAACTTTAGCTGGCTAAAGCGCCCAAATGGGTCAGGGTTGTGTCAAAGTTTCTCAGGTAGACAATCTGCACACCCCGGCCACAGGCTGGAGCGGTGGTATACCGGATTGTGTGTAAAATCGTTAGCCCGCAGTTCAACTGCGGGGAATCTGCACAATTTTTGGCAAACTGCCGCCGGAGCTGACCAACAATCACGTTGTCCACTTGCGCCCGGTCAATAGGCCTGCCAGGATCGTGGTAATGGGCACGGCAGTGACCAGCCCCAGGCTGCCCACTAAAGTGCGCACGACTTCTTCCGTAACAAATTCACGGTTGATAATCTGGCCAAACGGCTGCGGATAGATGGCAAACAACAGCAGCATCGGCAGCGAGGCGCCCACATAGGCCAGCACCAGGGTGTTGACCGTGGAAGCGATGTGGTCCTGCCCGATGTTCATGGCGCGCCGATAAAGTTCGCGCACACCGAAGGCCGGATTGGCTACGGACAATTCGAACACCGACGACGCCTGGCTAATCGTCACATCATCCAACACGCCCAGCGCGCCGATGAGGATGCCGGCCAACAAGAGGCCGCGTGGATCGATCGGGACGCCCGAAACCTGCAGGAAGCCGACTTCTTCCGATCCGTAGCCCGACAAGCGCGTGGCATCGACAAACAGCGTCGCCAGTACCCCGGTGATGATCAAGCTGATCAGAATGCCCAGCACCGCCGCGTGTGTCTTCACCGACCAGCCATAGATCAGATACTGCGTGATCGACAACAGCGCGAACGCGCCGAGGATGCTGACCAGCATGGGCGGATAACCGGCCAGGATCAGCGGCAGAATGAACTGCGTGATCACAAACAGGCCGACCCCCAGGCCCAACAGCGATCGGACGCCTTTCCAGCGGCTGACGATAAGGGTGACGACCACAAAGATGAGCAGCAAGGTCAACAGCGGTCCCCAGCGATTCGGCTCGGTGATGAGGAACAAATCGCCATCCGCGCGCGCCACGTGCATTACTTGCACGTGATCATCGGGCCGATAGAGCACCACACGCGATCCAAAACTCTGCGTGCCGTAATCGACAGTCACGGCGCGACCCGCGCGCTGCCCGGTCAGGATCTCCAGGCGCAGTTTCTGATAGGGCTGCTGCACGCCGCCTTGATCGAGGAGACCCGCTTCAACCACTTCGATCACGCGCGCCTCAACGGTCTCCTGACTGGGATCGACCTGCGCCTGCACTTGCGGCACCACCAGGCGGCCCAGAATCCCCAACCCCGCCAGCAACAGGATGGACAGGATCACCAGCGAGACGGGTGGCCGTTGCGATGCGTGACGCGGCTGAGCATGATCGTGAGCGTGCAAAAGAGCCTCCGTAAAACGTGGTTCATAAAGCGTAATGCGTAAAGTGTGATACGTAGGACGTCACTGCTGAGCGCTATTCTACCATGCGGGTTACGCAGTTTAATTCCAGGGCAGTTACATTTTGATTGCCAGCCACGACGCCCGGCAGCTGGGTGAGGTACTGGGTTGACCCTTCATGACAGGGCGGATATACTTTTTTCAGTATGTTCTACTCACCCATTTTCATGCCCTTAACCCACGGTGCAGCCGGCATCCTGGACGAGCTGCTACTTTACGGTGCGCCCCTCATCGTGGTGGTCATTATACTGATCATCTCCAGCCGGCGCGCGCGCGGAAATGCAGCCGCGCGGAAGAATGCGCCGTCACGCCAACGCCCCTCACGCGAGGCAGCGCCACATGGTGGCGCCCCCCACCCACCCGATCGGCCTGAGTAAGCCGGACGCTGGAATGATTTGGATTTGAACTGAGGATGTGCTAGTATCAGCGAGGCCAAAGCAAGTGTGATGAGCTAGCGCGGGGGACAGGACAGCCGCTGGAGGATAGGTCCATGTTCAACGCACGATCCGGTATTGCGGTCGTCATCGTTTTCACCTGCCTCGCTCTTTTGTCTGTAGCCTGCGCACCCCAAAAGCCGATTATTTCCCCGGTACCCACGACGACCTCCGCGATCAACATCACGGAGAAGGAAACTACGTACGGCGAGATCACTCAGCGCAAGGCGTTCAACCAGTGCAATTCAACCAGTTCCTTGAAGGCCGAAGTTCATTTTAGCGAATCCAGCGCTCAGGAAGCACAGCAAGAGCTGGTTTTGAAGGCCGGCGTTTCCGGCGAAGCCGGGATCTCCGCCCTGGCCAAACTGAAGATCGAAGGCGCGCTGGAGCAGCATTTTTCATTCTCCCAGACGGACATCGCTGAACATCAAGAAAGCGTCACGCTCGAAGTTCCGCCGAACACGTATCAGGAATACACCCTCACCTGGCGCGAGACCCGGCGGGAAGGTTCCATCGAATATCAGGAAAATGGGCTGCCCAAAGTGGTCAACTACAGCTATCGAGTTGGGCTGGAACTAAAAGATACGGCCGCAAACGAGCGGGCGTGCACGCCGCCGCCGCCGCCCATCATCCTCGACACCATGGATAACACGTCTGGTTGGAACAAAGTCTTCTGTGATGAACAGTGCAGTGGGACCCATGGCCGCTCTTTCATCGACGTGAGCGCCATCCCGGGTAGAACCGGCCAAAACCTCGACGACGCCATTGAGATCTCCTATACCCTGATGCACTGGGGCTGGGTCGAAATCGAAAGGGACATCAAGCCCGATATGCTGACCCAAATAGCAGGATTGAGCTTCTCCTACCAGAATAGCAGCCGCCCCTTCTCGCCCAATGCCCCCAACAGCCTGGAGATTAAATTCATGCTGCGTTATCCCGGCGACCAGGAGGAAACCGCCTTCGGTATCCTGCTGAATGGCGCCACCAAAACTGATCGGGAGTGGGTGTTCACCGAAGTGCTGTTCAGCGATTTCAAATGCATGTTTCCAGAAGTCAACTGTGTGAAGCAACGTCAATTGGATTTGGCCCACGCCTTACGGCTCTCGTTTGCCATCTCTCACAAGCCCGAGGCCGGTGATGTAGCCGGTTCCGGGAGAGTGGCCTTTGATGATGTGCAGGGCATCAACCATTAAGCGGCAAGGGAAGTCGAGGTAGCGGCGCGCATGAGTGCGGCGCGCATGAGTGCGGCGCGCACGAGCAAAACCACCAAGAACGGCGATACAAGTTGCGCATCCGTTTGGATGGTGGGCGGCTGACGCAGGGCGCTCCTAACTTTTTTTGTGCGTTACACTGATCCAAACATCTTCAGGACTACACAAATGTCATTTACACCCGATCCACCTCTTCAACCGCTGCGCATTCCCGCCGGCTGGCACGTCGCTTACAATCAATTCTTCGATATCGAACCCGACATGACTGCGGAGGCCTACAGCGGCTCATGGTGGTACTTCTCAGAAGATATGCTCCAACTGAAGCATGCCGAATGGAAATTGCTGCTTGATCTTGGTTGGTATCCAGAAAGTCGGCCTGAAGGGAACTTTAAGATCTATCTTGTGCAGTTAATGGACGATGTCGAAGAAATGCCAGACGCGTGGGAGAGTCCTCTGGCAACGTTTAGCTCGCCGTCACGCCAGGAGATTGTCAAGACGATTGAGGCATGGCTTCTCAAACCACCGGCCAGGGCGAAGGCGTAGCCGCAGTTACGCTCTAGACATGATGAAAAAGACCACTGAGATTGAACCAGAGGAACATAAAATTCTCGCAGTCGTGCTCAAGAAAAAACTCGACCTTGCGCACCGACGGACAGTCGTTATCAAGGAATACACAAGTGGTAAGCGCCTCCTGGATGAAGAGGTTGCGCGTGGCCTATATGAACTATTCGGCATCAGGAACTTCATAGAACGGAATCGAGAACCGCACGAACTCGAGAATCGCTTCCCACTTGAAACGAACGTCGTTTTACTCTCAGAAGAGGAAATTGAAGCAGGTAGTTGGGTAGCCGCTTCCGGTTATTGGAATTGGGATAAGTTTCGAAGCCAGTATGACGATTCTCCGCTTATCGAGCTATCGCGTGTATCTTTTGATCAAGATAACAAGTGGGCTTATCTTTTCTTCAGGCTTCAAGCAAACTCTGAGGTAGGCTTTGGTTCCTATTTTCTACTTGAGAACCGACAAGGCAGCTGGGGAATCAATTCGGAATTTCTCGTATTAAACTCTTAACACGAATTTGCTGTTCAAGCGATTCCGGCTAGCAAGCGGAGTGGAATGTTGGACGGACAGAATTCCGGACGATGATGATCTTTCCTACTTCGCGGTAAGAGCTAGCGACTTAAGGCCGTTAACGGCTTTCACACAAAGGAATCTCTCATTGCTCCTGCTGGATTGCCAAATCCAGCGGCTTGGGCGGCGGATTTGACAATCCGCCGCGAGCTATTCCCGTTAAACCCGGAAGAGCCGTGAATATCCAGGTATTCTAGCGCAGCGTTAAGGCTGTTAACAGCTTTCTCAAAAAGGAACTTCACAGCCTATGAACCCAGAACAATTAATTCAGACTCCCTTCGGCATCAATGTGTTCGGATCTTCTATCATTCGAGTTGAGCCGGATATTGTTTCGCTCAATTTCGCGGTTTCGAGGATCCAACAGCATCCAAGAGATGCCTTCCGTGATGTGCGGAACGCCGTCCAGGACGTGCGCAAGTATCTGGATCAGGCCAAAGTCGGCGAGATCGGCGCTTCAAGAGTGAGCATTTCTCCCACTTTTCGATACACAGGGGGTGAGCAGAAGTTTGTTGGCTATACGGCCAAGGTGGCTTTTCACGTTTTACTTCGTCAGCTGGACAGGATGGAAGACATTTTGTCGGGCATTGTAGATGCCGGAGTCAACGAAATTACCAGTGTAGACTTCCAAACGACACGGTTGAAGGAAATACGAGCCACGGCCCGCAGGCGAGCGATTGAAGCCGCCCGTGAGAAAGCAGAAAACTATTGTGCCGCCGCCGGCGTTACCTTGGGCAACATTATTCACATCGAGGATGTGAATTCTGATAATCTGCGTGGCAGAGAGGGGCATGTCATACGGGAAGTACAGCCCGACGACGATGGCGAAATCCAAGCCTTTGACCCCGGAAGCATCACAGTCGGGGGAGCTGCCATTATTGCTTTCGAAATTGGTCAGCAAAAGCCGTAACAGTACAGCCAACGCGGCATCTCGTAACAGCCAGCAAAGATTGGTTTGAAACGAGTATTATCGCCGCATAACCGATCACATTGCCCATGCTTTCAGCGGCCCAAACGCGAAGATGAATGCCGGGAGTTCTAGCGAAGCGTTGAACCATACCGCATGAGACGGAGTTAAGACGATGAATACACTCTCATCACGGACCGCGGCCTGCAAATACAGCCAACCACAATTCAATGGGCGCATATTAGGAGCTATGAGTGGGCGAATGAAGTGGATGGTAAGGCTTTGCTGGTGGTGCTGTCGCGCAAGCGTCCCAAGCCGTTCGACATTCAAACACTCCACATCCCGGCGGTGCACAAAGAGGAGACGAATCGTCTGTTGGTTGAACACACCCCGACTCAGGCGTGACCGAGGCCTACACCGGCTAAAGCCTCGAATCCGACGATCAAACCTTTGCCGCTTGTGCTTGCCAGAGTTGACCAGGAACCATCGCATGCCGCACATCACCGAGGCCCAATTCCGCGAACGCTTCACGCCGCTTTACTTCGCCGGGCAGGACCTGCCCAAGAAACCGTTCGAGCGTCAGATCGTTCTCATCAGCGCTATCTTAGGGCTGGACCCGGCGCGCGTCTATTCTGAAAGCGAATTCAACGGCGAGTTGCAGAAATGGGTGCTGCTGTTCGGTCGGCGCTACAATCTGGATCACGTCACGCTGCGCCGGTACCTGATCGACGAACGCTACATCGTGCGCGACAACGCGGGCAGCGCGTATCAACTCGCCGCGCGGGAAACGCTGCCCTACACGTTTGAGGCCACCCTGCAGCATCTCGACCTGGCGGCCCTCATCGCCGAAGCCCAAGCCGCCCGCGAGTTGAAGAAACAGCAATACCTCAAGAAGACCGCTTGAGAATTGGGAAAGGAGAATGGAGAGAGATCTTACTGGCCATTTTATTGGTGCTGACGCTGGGTATCACTGCCTTCCTGAATAACCTCTCGCTTAAAGTGCAGCTCCTCGCCTGGCGCACAATCAGCAACAACTACGGCAGTCCCAAGCAATCAAGACGATGTGCTAGAAACAATAGGCTACTCGCAACCAATGGAACCCGCACACAACAAAGCCCGGGGCCGAATGGCACTATACATGGTATTGGAATAAAGAAGATTGAGTTCTGCGGATAGGCGGGGATGTTTGAGACGGGTCAACCGCAGGCAGTTGACACCGCGGCCATTGGGCGGGCTTCAATCACACGCCGCTCAAAGTTATGCGACCAACTTGAGTGGTCGCCGGGTGCACCCGTAATAGCGCAGGAGATAAATGCATAAAAGATCTTTGTACCTTGTCGGTTCAGTGTTGCTGGCAGCAGTAGCATTTGCGACACTGGCAGCTCTATCGGTTGGAGTAAGGCGAATATATGCCGCGATTCACCCCAAAGTGATTACCTCATTTAGTTCCCCAGGTGGGCAAGTGAGTGGTCTAGCTTGGGGAGATAATAGCCTATGGTTGGTTGACGAGAACCGGAGAATATATCAGTTGAGTGCTAATGGAACGGTCCAGGGGACCTTTACGACAACGCTATACGCCACCGACCTCTCCTGGTTTGAAGACAGCCTGTGGGTGCATGATGGCAATAATATCTACCAGCTGAACTCCCTGGGCCAGATTTCAAGCACTTTAAACGTCGGCTATTGGAGTTACAGCGGCATGGAATGGGCAGAGGGCGACCTCTATGTTAATGATTACAACTCAGGGACGGTTTATAAGCACGATCGGTCGGGCAACCAATTACTGTCATGGGACACCACTTTTTTGGTCATCCCGAGGGGATGGCCTATGATGGCATAGGCTTGTGGATAGCGGATTCCTGTGAAGGAGGAAATGGCCTGTGGTGTTATTCGGTGCAGGGTGTCGAGCAGGACATGATCGACCTCGACTCAGTCGAACCCTGCGACTATACCAGTAACCGCGCGCTAGCCTGGGATGGACAGTATTTGTGGTATGCGGCCAAGTTCACGGTCTACCGAATTGACATTGTTGGTCTGTTTGCGAATGCAGACGTTGGTTTGACCGGCGTCACCGCCAGCGATTCGGCCTGGGGCGACTATGACGGTGATGGCGACCTGGATCTCGCTGTGATTGGCCAAGTGGGCAGCACTGCTTCCACCAAAATCTATCGCAATGATGGCAAGGATGTCTTTACAGACATCCTTGCGGCGGTTGCCAATCTTTACAGCGGTTCGGTGGATTGGGGTGATTATAACAACGACGGCCATTTAGATCTTTTGCTCACCGGTTGCGCCGATGGTTCTTGCAGTACCAGAACGACGCGTATCTATCGGGGTCTGGGAAATGGATCTTTCTCCAATGTGGTAGGTCCCGGATTGATCAGTGTGGCCCTCGGTGATGTCGCCTGGGGAGATTACGATCATGACGGCGATCTGGAT
>JAUQXC010000889.1 GCA_030834825.1 Thermoflexales bacterium | reverse complement strand
CGGTTCCCACTGAGGTCACTCTGCCTCAGGCGAAAGTGCGCAGTTTCAGCCTGCGCGCGTCAGAGCGTCTCTTGGTCCTGGGACTGGTGGACCTCCTCTTGCTCAATCTAGCCCTGATTGTGGCGTTGGCGCCTGCCACTGGGTTCGAGGCAACGGCCGACAATATTCTCGCCAACAACAAATGGTTCATCACGCTCATCGTCGCCTGGTTAGGTTGCGCCACTTTCTTCGACTGCTACAGCCTCATGCGAGCCGCCAGCACTTTGGCCAGTGTGCGCAACACGATTCTGGCAACGATCGCTACCACCGCGGTCTATTTGCTTATTCCCTACCTCACTCCGCCACTCACTTCACGCGGCGCGATTTTCTACTTCTTCGGGTTGGCGCTGGTGCTGCTGGTCGGCTGGCGCGTCATCTATGCGCGGGTGTTTATCCAGCCCATGTTTCAGCAACGCGCGTTGATCGTCGGCGCCGGCGCCGCGGGCAGCGCTTTGATCAAAGCCATGCAGACTATCCCCCAACGCGCAGCGAATCCCTTCCGGGGAACAGGCTACGAGATCGTGGGGCTGATTGACGACGATCTGCGCCTGCGCGGAGAGACGATTGAGGGCGTCAACGTGCTGGGCAACTATGAAACGATGGCCGAGACAGTCAAAGCCCTGCGGATCAACGAACTGATTCTGGCCATTACCAACTCCCAAAGCATTTCCGACGAGATGATGAATGCCTTGCTGCAATGCCGCGAGATGGGACTACGCGTGGTCACCATGGCCACGGTCTACGAGCGGCTCACCGGCCGCGTTCCCATCGATTACGTTGGGCGCGATCTGTACATGGTGCTGCCCATGGACGATAGCGCCATTGAACGCGCTTACAAGATTATCAAACGCCTCATCGATATGCTCTTTGCCCTGGTGGGGTTGGTGGTCATGGGCCTGGCCATGGTTCCCATCGCCATTGCGAATCAGTTGACGAGTCCTGGCCCCCTGCTCTACAAACAGCGGCGCGTCGGTCAGGGTGGCAAGACCTTCGAGGTATACAAATTCCGATCGATGCGGCCCGACGCCGAGCGTGGCACCGGCGCGGTCTGGGCGCGCAAGGGCGACGATCGCATCACGCCAGCCGGGCGGATCCTGCGGAAATCGCGCCTCGACGAGCTGCCCCAGTTCATCAACATCCTCAAGGGTGATATGAGTTTGATCGGGCCGCGCCCCGAACGCCCGGAATTTGTGAATGCGCTCTCGTTGATGATTCCTTACTATCGCGCGCGGCACGCCGTGAAGCCAGGGCTGACCGGCTGGGCGCAGGTCAAGTTCGGATATGGCAGCACGCACGAAGATTCGCGCATCAAATTGGAGCACGATTTGTACTACGTCAAACACGCCAGCCCACTGCTGGATATCGTCATCACACTGCAAACACCCTTGATCATGCTGCTGGGCAAAGGCACTTAGCGTGGCCCGTGTTTTGTATCTGACCCAGGTGTTGCCTTATCCACTGAACACGGGAGCACGGGTGCGGCAATACTACGTGTTGCGGCAGCTGGCGCGCACCCACGAGGTGACGTTGGTCTCCTTTGTGCGCGGCGACGACAAGCCGGAACATGTGGCGCATCTGAAGACGTTCTGCCACGCGGTGCACACCGTGCCCATGACGCGCTCGCGCTGGCGCGACGGGCGTGCCGCCATCCAGGGGTTGCTCACCCAAATTCCCATCGTCATCGCACGCGACGAGATCGTCACCATGCAGCAGACTCTCGCTCGCCTCCAGGCGAGCGAATCATTTGATGTCGTGCACGCCGATCAAGTCTCGATGTCCAGGTATGGCTTGTTGAGTCAGACAGCGCGGCACGTCCTCGATCTGCATAATGCCATGTACCTGGTGACGGAGCGTCTGGCCGCACACGAGACCAATCCACTCAAGCGCCTAGTGCTCCGCCGCGAGGCCCGCGCGCTGGCGCGCTATGAGGCCGAGCTGTGCGCGAAGTATGATCAAGTCACGTTTGTCACCGATGAAGATCGGAAGCTGATCGAGCAGCAGCTCAGCCGTTGGGAAGTGCACCTCCCCGATCAGCGCTTCACCACCATCCCCATCTGTATCGATCCGTCTGACAAGCCACCCATCAAGCCCGTGGCCCAACCGCAGCGCATCACGGCATTGGGCGTCATGTTCTGGCCGCCCAATGCCGAAGGTGTCTTGTGGTTTGCTCAGGAAATCTGGCCGCGCATTCACGCGCAGCAACCGCATTTAATTTTCACCGTCGTCGGCAAAAATCCACCCGAGTATTTAACCCAGCTGCACGGCACCAATGGCATTGAAGTCCTGGGATTTGTGCCGGAAGTGGAAGCCATCCTGGCCGACACCGCGGTCTTTGTCGTGCCGCTGCGCGCCGGCGGCGGCATGCGCGTGAAGATTCTGGATACCTGGAGTTGGGGGCTGCCCATCGTGTCCACCAGTATTGGCGCAGAAGGGATCGACATCCGTGACGGAGAGAACATTTTGATTGCCGATACCCCCACTGCATTCAGCGCCGCCGTCCTGCGCGCGGCCAACGATCTGGACTTGAACCAATGTCTGCGCCGCAATGGCCGACGTTGGGTGGAAGAAAAATACGATTGGAAAACCATCTATCGGGCGTGGGATGAAGTCTACGCCAGACTGCTAAAGCCATGACACGTAAATCATTAGGCATTTTGTTGGCAATTTTTGCTGTTTCAGTCACGCTGCGCGTGGGCACGGCGTTTTACCTGGGCGACATTGTCGATGCGCCGCCGTTATTGACCGATCAACGCTCTTACCATGCGCTTGGGGAGCGCCTGATCACCGGGCATGGGTTTAGCTTCGGCGATGGCTGGTATCCCTTCACGGAACCAGACACGCCGACCGCGCACTGGTCGTTTTTATACTCGCTGTTTGTCGCAGGAGTCTATGCGATCTTCGGTCCGCATCCGCTGGCCGTGCGCGTGATCCAGGCCATCCTGGGGGGCATCTTGTTGCCGTGGCTGGTTTATCGCCTTACGTTCCGGCTGTACCAACCCGCCAGCTACAACCGCTTTGGACAAGCGCTAGCCGATCGAGGATTCAGCCAGGAGCGCCTGGCCCTCCTGGCCGCCGGGATTGCCGCCGTCTATTTTTACTTCATCCTGTACGCGGCAACGTTGATGACGGAAACGTTCTTCCTGTGCGGCTTGCTGTTTATCCTGGAACGAACGATGGTGCTGGCCGAAACACCCACTTGGCGGCATGGCTTGATCTTGGGGCTTGGCTTTGGCCTCACCACGCTGCTGCGCCAGTCGATTCTGCCGGGCATTGTCGTGATGGCGATCTGGCTGCTGTGGGTCGGCTATCGACGTCAGACCTTACGGCGCACGTTGGCGTCGCTCGCGGTCTCCATGGGAGTATTGGCCGTGTTCATCGCACCGTTCACCGTGCGCAATTATCTAGCCTATCAGGAGTTTTTGCTGCTGAATTCAAATGCCGGATATGCCATGTTTTCGGCGCAGCATCCCATGCATGGCGTGAATTTTCGAGCCTTTGAGGGCGCGCCCATTCCAACGGATCTGATTGGCTTGGGTTTGAATGAAGCGCAATTCGATCGGGAATTAATGAAGCGCGGGATCGAATTTGTACTGGCCGAGCCGGGCCGTTATTTGCAGCTGTCGCTTAGCCGCGCTGTCGCCTACATCGAGTTCTGGCCGACGCCTGATACGGCCGACATTAACAATATCGGACGGGTAGGATCGTTTGGTCTCTTTCTGCCGTTCATGCTCTACGGATTGTTCGTGGCCGTGCGCCAGGCGTTGCGCCGCGCGGCCCAGGTTCAGCTGACGACAGCGCCATTGATGCTCTGCCTCTTGTTTGGCCTGGCCTACTCAGTCTTGCACATCTTCACGTGGGCGATGCCGCGCTATCGCTTGCCGGTCGATGCCGTGATGTTGTCCTTCGCGGCACTCGGTCTAGATCAGATCCTGCGTTGGCTGGGTGAGCGCTTCAATCGCCGGAAACCGTTGTTGACCGCGGAATCGCGGTAGGGCACAGTGACAATGTGGTATGATCGCAGCAAGCAGATCGATCGCGCTAAGAATGGGCCGGTGAAGCTTCGGGTAGCCTATCACCCGCGACAGAGTTAGGACGTCTTCAATGGAATTACGACATTACATCAACATCATCTTCAAGTGGTGGTGGCTGATCGCCATCGCGGCCGCGATCGCCGGCCTGGCCGCCTTTCTGGGTTCGTTGACGACGCCGCGCCAATATCAATCGCGGGCCACCCTCATGGTGGGTCAAACGTTGCAGAACACCAACCCGAATGCGGCTGAATTCTCTACGGCGCAGGTACTGGCGCAAAACTACAGCGAGCTGGTCCGGCGTGAACCCGTGCTGCGCGGGACACTGAGCACCTTGGGATTGGAGTGGGATTGGGCCATTCTACAAAACATGGTCACCAGCCGCGTCGTACCCGGAACGCAGCTATTTGAAATCGCCGTTCTCGACAACCAACCGCAACGCGCCAAGGATCTGGCAGAGGCGTTGATTCAACAGCTGATCAATCAAAGTCCCGCCGGTGCAGACTTACAAACAGATATAGAGCGTCAGTTCATGCGGACGCAAGCCGAAGACTTGAGGACGAATATCGCGAAAGCGCAGAGTGAGATTCTGGAACTGGACAACATCATCGCCGGAGCGACCAGCGCGCGCCAGATTCAGGAAGCGCGCGCCCGCCAGGACTCTCTGCGCACACAAGTTTCCGACTGGCGAGACACCTACGTCGACATCCAAAACGCGCTCCTCCAAGGCTCCACGAATTTCATCAGTATCGTTGAGCAACCCCAGCCTGGGACACCCGTCGGGACCGGCACGACCACGACCGTGCTGATTGCAACAGCCATCGGCGTGATGCTGGCCATCGGGGCCGCATTCCTCTTAGAGTATCTGGACGACACGGTGAAATCGGCCGATGACGTCCGGCAGATTACGCAGTTAGTCACGCTGGGCGGCGTGCCCAACATTTCCGGCGAGAAATATCCTGACAAACTAATTACGCTGCGGCAGCCGCGTTCACCGGCCGCTGAGGCTTATCGCATGGTTCGGACCAATGTGCGTTTCAGCGCCATCGATAGCCCGCTGCGAACACTCCTGATCACCAGCCCCAGTCCTGAAGAAGGCAAGAGTCTCTCGGCCGCTAACCTGGCCGTGGTTCTGGCCCAGTCAGGCCAGCGCGTGATTCTGGTCGACGCCGACCTGCGGCGGCCAATGCAGCATCGCATTTTTGAATTGAACGCCCAGGTGGGCTTGACCACCATTCTGCCCAATCCGGCCATTCACGTTTCAGACATCTGGCAAGACACGCCGATTGAGAATTTGAAAGTCATCGCGTCCGGGCCGCTTCCGCCGAACCCGGCCGACATGCTGGGGTCCAAGCGGATGGGACAGTTGATCGAGGAGCTCAAAACGAAGGCCGAGATCGTCATCTTCGACACCCCGCCCGTCACCGCCGTGGCAGACGCCGGTATTCTGGCGGGGCGCTTGGAGGGTGCGTTGTTGATCGTGAGGTGCAATCAGACGCGCCGCATGCCCTTGCAGCAGAGCAAGGAGACACTCAGTGCCGCCGGCGCCAACCTTCTGGGAGTCGTGCTCAATCAGCTTCCCAGACGGGAAAAAGACTATGGGTACTATTACGGCGAGGACGAGGAGCCACAACGGCGCCGGCCGTTCCCCAATCCGTTAAACCGGCTGCGGGGACAGAGTAAACGGGCGGCACCCCGGGAGCACGTGGCGACGGGTCAAGTGACGGTTCAAAAAGAACAGCACCCTAGCGGCTAGACGCAACCGGTGCCACACACCAAACACGATCGGGCTTCTTCTCCCGATCGTGTTTTTTATGAAGTTGGTCGTTCCCGTCAATGCCGGAGAATCATCGGCAACGCGACCGATTGCCCGTTCGCAATGACGATCGCCAGATCAGACGAATTACCCAAAACCGGATCAGACAGGATGGCTTGATTCACAATTGCGATCGGCGTGGCAACCACCAGCGTGACGGGGAAAGTAATCGTCACGAGTTGGCCTGCCGCCACAGCGCCTGTCCACACGATGCGGTGGGCGCCCACCTGATAGCTGGCGCTGCCACCACCAACCACCTTGATCGGGCCGGGAGCGCTGACCGTTATCGGCAAATTATCAGTCAGGGTCAGGGCCCGGCCACTACCGACCAGCTGAAGCGCATACGTGATGGCTTGTCCTTGCCGGGCAGTGACAGGCTTTGCGGTTTTATCGAGCGTGGCTACGGGATCTCCCCAATAAACTTGCAAAGTAGGGCGCGCCTCGGCTGGATGCTCATCATGATCAGACGACCAGAAATAGCGGCCGCTGTGAAGGGGCCAATCAGCAGAATAGACAGCCAGAGACACTGGTTCGC
>JAUQXC010000888.1 GCA_030834825.1 Thermoflexales bacterium | reverse complement strand
CTTCAGCAGGCTTGTCTAGTTTTCCCTGGTATAACGATTGACGCCGCTATGCCGCCATGCTATGATGCGGGCACAAGGAGTTTTAATGTATTACGATCGTTCCCGCCGCCGCTCATCACCGCGCCGCATCCTGGTGCTGTTGATCCTGGTGGCTTTCGGCGTGTTTCTGATCGCCAATCAAAATGATTTGCGGCAACGGGTCATTCCGCCGCCGACACCCACAGCGACCCGCACGGCCAAGTCTTACATCGTCGAAGCAGAATCGCAGGCACAGACGGGCAACCTCAAAGCGGCGACCAATGCCTACGTGCAAGCTGTCTCGCTTGAGCCGGAGAATGTCGAGGTATTGGTGACGTTGGCCCGCTTAATGGCGCTGACCGATCGGGCTGCCGACGCCGTGAAGTGGGCCGAGCGGGCCGTGCAGGTTGCGCCCAAACGCGCCCCGGCACAAGCCGCTCTCGCTCTGGCACTCAACTTCCATTCGGGTAAATTGGGGTTGCAGGGCCGCGATCTCGAATCGACTAAGGCGTTGCAGCAGGCGCTCACCGCCGCCAAGACAGCCGTCTTGCTGGATCCCGACTATCCTGAGGGACAGGCGTATCTGGCCGAAATCTATGCGGAGCTGGGCGATCTCGAAAATGCAGAAGTGTCGCTGCAAAAAGCGCTGGAGTTGGACACCAACCGATCGGAAGTACGGCGCGCCCAGGGTGTGGTGCTGGAATATCAAGGCCGCTATACGGATGCCTCAGAAGCCTACCGACAGGCGATCAATCTGACACCCAATGTGGCTTACTTGTACCTGGTGCTGGGACGTGCCTACAGTGTTATCGCGAATGTGCGCGGTGATCCTGCCTTGTGGACGAGCGCCTTGGAGACATTCAAGCAGGGCGCGCAGGTTGATCCCACGGATGTGCGTTTAATCGACGAATGGGGCTGGATGCATTATCAGCTGGATCAATATCGGGATGCGCAGGAAGTACTGGAAAAGGCGACACAGGTTGATCCACAGGCCTGGTCACCGCGCAGCCATTTAGCTGCCACCTATTTTGCGCGCACACAGTATGAAGATTCCATTGAGTCGTTCAAGCTGGCGCTGCAAATGATGAACGATACTTTCGATGCCGATCACTACTGTGTTACCGCCAAGACCCAATCGTGCAATCGGCTGGTACAGGCCTATTCAACACTGGGCTATGCCTATCGCCAGTTGGGCCAGTGTGCGGCGGGCGGGCTGGGCGCTTTTCGCAAAGCGTTAATCGTGCGCCCCGATGATCCCGTCGCGCAAGGCGGTTATAATGGGTGTGCGGAAGATTTAGGGACACCTGTGCCGCGTACTCCGACGCCGCGACCTTGACGAGAAATAAAACCCAACGGCGCACAGGCGGTTGATTCAAGCGCCTCGGTGCGAAACAGATTTGGAGAGTGCAGCGATGAAACTGGTGATGGCCGTCATTCAGCATGAAGACGAAGATGGGTTGGTGCAAGCGCTGGAGGAGGCAAATGTGCGCTCCACGCGCATTGGTTCCAGTGGGGGGTTCTTGCGCGCCAGCAATGTGACGATGATGATTGCCGTGCAGGATGATCAAGTGGAAGCCGTGTTGGGTTTGCTGAAGCAGCATTGCAAACGACGCACGCGCCACCTGTACCCTCTGCTGCCCAACCTCGAAGCGCGCGAACGCTTCCTGGGTTCGATCCCGGTGGAAGTGGGGGGCGCTACGGTTTTCATCTTGCCCGTGGATCGCATGGAGCGGATCGACTAAACCTGGCTGCTTGAGGAGAAGAAAATGCTTAAGTCGTGGGGCATCTTTCTCGTTGCGCTGTTGACCCTCGCTGCCTGTTCTACCCCTGCGCCCACCGTGCCAGCCGCCACTCCGCTGGTTCAAGTTGTTGAAGTTGAGGTCACGGAAACATCCCGCTCCACGATCACTCTAACACCCGAGCCGACACGCCGGCCATTGCCGACACCTACCGTGTTTTCTGCGCCCGCGGCCAGCCGCTTCAAGTATCGTATCATCGCTTACTACCCATCGTGGGCGGTGTATGCACGCAAGTATTTCCCCGTTCATGTGCCGGTGCAGCAGCTCACCCATCTCAACTACGCTTTCGGCAAGATCGACCCCGATACCTTGCAGTGCGTCTATGTCGATTCGCCGGTGGACGATGCCAACTTCGGCGATTTTCGCCGCTTGAAGCAAGTGTATCCGCACTTCAAGGTGCTGCTCTCGCTGGGAGGCTGGACGTTGTCTAACGGGTTTTCGGATGCGGCACTCACGCCTGAATCGCGCCAGGAGCTCGTCAAATCCTGCATCGATCTCTACCTGGGCACTCATCCTGATGCGATCGACGGCTTCGACATTGACTGGGAATACCCGGTCGGGGGTGGTGTAGAGACCAACACTTATCGACCTGAAGATAAGCACAACTTGACCTTATTGATGCAGGAGTTTCGCCGCCAGCTCGACGAGGTGGGTCAGCAAAACGGACAGACCTACTTGTTGACCGCGGCGGTTCCGGCCAGCCAGTCGTTGGCTGATCATTTTGAACTGAAAGAGTTGAGTGCAGTCTTGGACTGGATGAATTTAATGGCCTATGACTTTCACGGCGCTTGGAGCAAAACCACGAACTTTAACGCGCCACTCTACAAGGCCAAAGACGATCCAGAGGAATCCAACAACGTCGATGCCGCCGTGAAGTATTATCTGGCGGCTGGTGTGCCGCCCCGTAAGCTCAATCTAGGGGTACCGTTCTATGGGCGCGGTTGGGGGAATGTGCCGCCGGGAAACGACGGGCTTTATCAAAGCACGGACGAGCTGCCTGTAGGCACCTTCACCTATGGCTACTATGATTACTGGGACATTCCCACACGTTACACGAGCCAGAATGGTTTCATTCGGTATTGGAATGACGAGGCGAAAGTGCCGTGGTTGTACAACCCAACCGATCGGGTTTTCATCACTTATGACGATCCGGAATCCATCGGATTTAAGGCTGATTACATCATCGCCCAAGGGCTGGGCGGTGTGATGGCCTGGGATTTAAGTGGTGATGATGGCACGCTGTTGAGCACCTTGTTCTATCGCCTGTATGCTCGATCGGCCTGGGGTAGGCCGTAACCAACGAAGGATATGGACGCCGCTACACTAAAATTTTGTTAGAATTCGCTCATAAATCTTGACAGACGCCATTGTCTGGTGGTATATTAAGGGCTGGTTAGCACTCTCTTCGGTAGAGTGCTAACCAGCCTTATTTTGTTTCGCAGTCGAAACCTAATTCCATATGGAGGAATATCACATGGCGAGCAAGAAGTTGAATTTGAAGCCCCTGGCTGACCGCCTGGTGGTGGAACCGGCCGAGAAGGAAGAGCGAACGGCCAGCGGTATCATCCTGCCCGAAACGGCCAAGGAGAAACCGCAGGAAGGGACAGTGTTGGCCGCAGGGCCGGGTCGCACCGACGATGATGGCAAACGCATCCCGATGGACGTGAAGACGGGTGACGTGGTGTTGTACGCCAAGTACGCCGGCACCGAAGTGAAGATCGACGACAAGAAGTTGCTCATCCTCAAAGAGAGCGACGTCCTGGCGATTGTCGAGAAGTAATTTTCTTTTCCTGCTCATCGCTGATGTTCGCGCAGGCGCGGTTAACCCGGTGGGCGCGGTTGGCGAGCAGGATAATACGGAGACACTACCATGGCTAAACAACTCACTTTCAGCAATGATGCACAATATGCCTTGAAGCGCGGCGTTGACATCCTGGCGAACGCGGTGGCGACCACCCTCGGCCCCACGGGCCGCAATGTGGCGCTCGACAAGAAATTCGGCGCGCCGACCGTGACCCACGACGGCGTGACCGTGGCGAAAGAAATCGAACTGAAGGACCCGTACGAAAACATGGGCGCGCAGCTGTTGAAGGAAGCGGCGACCAAGACCAATGACGTGGCCGGTGACGGCACCACCACGGCCACGGTATTGGCCCAGGCGATCGTGCACGAAGGTCTGAGGAACGTGACCGCCGGCGCCAATCCCATGCAGATCAAGCGTGGCCTGGAAATGGCGACCGATGCGGTGGTCAATGCGATCAGGAAGATGGCGACCCCGGTCGAGGACAAACACGAGATCGCCAATGTGGCGGCCATCTCGGCGGCCGATCAGGAAATCGGCGACCTCATTGCCGAGGTGATGGACAAGGTCGGCAAGGACGGCGTCGTCACGGTCGAGGAGAGCAAGGGCCGCGAGTTCGAGACCGAGTATGTCGAGGGTATGCAGTTTGATCGCGGTTACATCAGCCCTTATTTCGTCACCAATCCTGAAGCGATGGAGTCGGTGATCGAGAATCCCTACGTCCTGATTCACGACAAGAAGTTCAGTGCCGCCAGTGATATTGTGCCGTTGATGGAAAAACTGCTCCAGAAGGGCCGGCGCGACATTGTGGTGATTGCGGAAGACGTGGACGGCGAAGCCCTGGCGACGTTGGTGCTGAACAAACTGCGCGGCATGTTCAATATTCTCGCCGTGAAGGCTCCCGGTTTCGGTGATCGCCGCAAGGCCATGCTGCAGGACATTGCGATCCTGACCGGTGGCACCGTCATCACCGAAGAGCTGGGCCGCAAATTGGAAAGCGTAACGCTGGAAGATTTGGGCCAGGCGGCCAAGGTTGTGGCGGATAAGGACAACACCACGATCGTGGAAGGCAAGGGTCAGTTGAAGGAGATCAAGGGCCGCATTGAGCAGATCAAGGCCGAGATCGAAAACACGACCAGCGACTACGACAAGGAAAAACTGCAAGAGCGTTTGGCTAAGTTGAGCGGTGGTGTGGCGATCATCCGCGTCGGCGCCGCGACCGAGACCGAGCTCAAGGAAAAGAAGCATCGCGTGGAAGACGCTTTGAGCGCGACCCGCGCCGCCGTGGAAGAGGGTATCGTGCCCGGTGGTGGTGTGGCGCTGGTCAACTCCATCGATTCCCTGAAGCGTGTCAAGTCGGATGACGAAGACGTGCAGACCGGCATCAACATCATGCGCCGCGCGCTGGAAGAACCCATGCGCCGCATTTCGGCCAACGCTGGCCAGGACGGCGCCGTCATCATCGACACCGTTCGCCGCATGTCGAAGGAAAAGGAAAACAAGAACATCGGTTATAACGTCCTCTCCACCAACTTCGAAGATATGGTGAAGAGCGGCATCATCGATCCGGCCAAGGTCACCCGCAGCGCCGTCGAGAATGCGGCGAGCATCGCCGCCATGATCCTGACCACGGATGCGTTGATCACCGACATCCCAGAGAAGAATCCGCCTCCGCCTATGCCCCCCGGTGGTGGTGAGTTCTAGTCGGTCGGGTTGAATGAGTTGCAACAAAGCCTGTCTCCACAGCGGGGGCAGGCTTTCTATTTGGATATTGCGTGGTGCGTATTGCGTAGCAGCACCCTGACGCAATACGCACTACGTTCCACTCGTCACTTTTCACTTTCTTTGGTATCATCCGCTCGCCATGGATACAACTGTCACCACTCCCCGCTGGCCCGGCCGCCGTACTGAGGCCATCATTCTGCTGATCATTCTTGTCATTGCGGCCTGGTTTCGTTTCTATCAACTGGATTCCATTCCGCCCGGCTTCACACATGATGAAGCGGGACACGGCCACGACGCCATCGCCATCGTACAGGGGGCCCGCCCCGTGTATGAAACGGTCGGCTATGGGCGCGAGCCGCTGTATGACTACGTTGTGGCTTGGGTCATGCCGCTCTTCGGAGAGAATTACCTGACCCTGCGCATTGTTTCGGTGCTGGCCGGGTTGCTGCTCGTCGCCGTGGCGCATTTCTGGATGCGGCGCGCTTTTGACGTCCCGACCGCCATAGCCACCTCCGCTTTTCTGGCGACATCGTTTTGGGCCGTCATGGTCAGCCGCCAGGCCTTGCGTTCGGCTCTGTTGCCAATGTTATTCGTGGCCTCGATCTTCTTCATGTGGCAGGCCGTGCGGCCTTACGCTAAACAGCAAACTCTCCAAAGGCGTTGGCCGATGATCTCGCGCCTGACCAGCTACGTGCTGGCGGGCTTATTCCTGGGCTTGGCGTTGTTGACCTACATGGCGGCCCGCGTCCTGCCGATCGTCTTCATCCTGTTCTGGCTTTACCTATTCATCTTTCAGCGTCCTGTTTGGAAAGCGAACTGGTTCGGCGTGATCTTCATTCTCGGCCTCGGCTTGATCATTGCGTGGCCCATGTTTGACTATATCGCGACCACCCCGGGCGCCGAACAGCGTCTCTCGCAGCTCAGCGGCCCCATCGATCAACTGTTTGCCGGCAACCCTCAGGAACTGCTCAATAATATTTTCGGCGCGTTGGGCATGTTCATGTTTTACGGCGACAACCTGTGGCTGTATAACATTCCAGGCCGCCCCCTCTTGGGCTTGATCCTCGGCCCCCTGGCGCTGGTCGGCCTCGTCATCTCGATCGTGCGCCTCAAGCGGATGGAATATGCGCTGGCGGTGTTCTGGTTGCTTGCCGGAATTTTCCCCAGTTTGATTACGGGTGTCGTGGCCAGCAATCTGCGATCGATTGCGGCCTTGCCGGTGGTGTATCTCTTCGTCGCGATCGGGTTGGTCGAGATCATGCGCGGGCTGGAGCGCCTGATCGAATCGCACACCTTGCGCACCATTCCGCTTGTGCTGCTCGCCGTAGCGGTGACGGTCTTTTCGTGGAACGCCTACTTCGATGTATGGGGACAGGCGCGTGATGTGCGCGTGGCCTATCACACCACTTTGTTCGAAGTCGCGCGGGAGCTCGATCGGGCGTCCGACCTCCCAACCGCTGCGGCGATCTCTTCCTTCTATCCCAATCGCTTTCACGATCCCTATGCCATGCAGTTGACGCTGAAGCGTAAAGATCTGCCGCTGCGTTGGTTTACCGGATCATTTGTGGACATGAATGATACGCCGCATGCCAGCTTGATCTTTCCACAGCCGCCCGGCGATGGCGCTTCGTGCGAGGTGGTCTCGCCGCAGCAAATCGACTGTGCCAGCGGCATCACGACCACCGCGCCGAGTGCCTTCACAAGCACTTTGCCGAATGCGGCCCAGGTGGGTCCTGGCAGGGTATCGGCTGAACCGCCGAATTACAACACCACGATCGTCGTGCAGGCCCTGGCGCCGATTGATCCGATCTTTGTCGATCTCTTCCAGCGGCACGCGGAAAAAATCCGATCGGTGGAGCTGCGTCCCGACGATTTCAATCCGCGCTTTGACGTTTATCGGTTTGACGCAACGGCGGCCCTGACCGAGGCGTTGAAATCGGCTGTCATCCCGACAGCGATGCTTAATTTCGACGGGGTAGTAAACCTCATCGGCTCGGAGATTCGCACGCCCAGGGTGAAACCTGGCGCGCAGCTGGAAGTGATCACGTATTGGCGCATTACTACTCTAACCGATCGGGAATTGACTCTGTTTACGCATGTGCTGAGCGGCGATTCACAGAATCCCGTATTAGCACAGCGCGATTTGCTCGACGTCCCCTCATACTACTGGTTGCCCGGTGATGCTTTCGCGCAAGTGCATCGCTTTATGATTCCAGCGGATGCACAGCCTGGGACTTATCCACTCGAAGTCGGTCTGTACACGCCTGAGGATGATAAGCGCCTGCCCCTGTTGGATGCTGCCGGCAACTCGATCGCTGATCACGTCATTATCGGCTCTGTTGCCGTCACGCCATGAGCCAATCTGTAATCCAAAATCCGAGCTCGAAAACTCTTCCACCACTTTGGTGGCTGGTCGGCATCCTTCTCCTGGCCGCCGCTTTTCGTTTCCTCGCCGTCGATTCGGCCCCGCCCGGCTGGCGCGATGATGAGCTGATTGAATTCAACATGGATCGCCGCATCGCCGACGGCTGGCGTCCGCTATTCATCACCGAAGCCGAAGGCCATGAACCGGTCTATCACTATCTGCACGCAGGAACGATTCTGTTGTTTGGCGATAACATCATCGGCTACAAGTGGCTGCCGTTGACGTGTGGACTGCTGACCATCGCCTTGACATACGCTCTGGCGAAAAAAATGTTCGGCGTGCGAGTCGCACTCTTGGCCGCGGCCCTGCTGGCGGTCTCATTCTGGCCGATCATGTACTCGCGTTTTGGCGTGCGGCACATCGGCGTGTTACCGTGGATGCTGGGCGCGTTCTATTTGTTGTACCCATCGGCTCCCACCCCGGCCTTGCCCCAATTTTCAGGGAAGGGGGCGCAACTCCCTCGCCCATTTAGGGAGAGGGTGGGGGGTGAGGGTCGTTTCATCCTCGCGGGCATCTTTCTGGCCGCCGCTTTGCTGACTTACTTCGCGGGTCGCGCTCTGCCGCTGATCTTGATCGGTTTCTTGATCTACTTGCTCG
>JAUQXC010000887.1 GCA_030834825.1 Thermoflexales bacterium | reverse complement strand
CGTCCAAATGCTCGAGACAAAGACAGTAAATACGGCGCAGATTAGAAAATTCGCTATAGTGAAAAGCAAACCCACTGGTGACGTCATATAGAGTGGCATGACATCCTTGCCAAGTAGTGATGCCAAGAACTCGGCTAGAGGGCCAGTGATGGCGAGGAAGAGAGCACTGATAACAAGGCCTATTCCCAGCAGGGCTAATCCAATAACAATGAAATCTCCAATTCGCTTGATCAGTAGCTGGGTTCCACGCTTAAAAGCTATCAAAATCGGGTTGCCTTCTAGCACCACACTACGTTCAGCGCCAATGCCAATCGCGTTCATCACGAGGGTGACTGCCAAGATCAGCCCATAGCGGCTAAAAATGAATCTACTCTGGTTAAGCAAGCTTGTGACCTGAATACTGTCTGGGCTGGCAAACTGATTACCAAAGACTGTGAGGAGTGTGCCAATCGGGTTGTACAACATCAGCCAGATGGGTAACATCAAAATAATGGCAATTAAAGTCAAAGGAAACATCCAGCGCAAGCCAGCATGAAATCCGCTGCCAAGCGTGACGGCTTCGTGGTTAGCGATTGAATTGACCAGGCTGATCAAGGCGCCTGATACAAAAGCCGTCGTTAGGAATAAAACAACCACAGGGACAGCTGCATAGAGGACAAATAATGATTCGATAACATCTATTGATTCCTCAAACGGTGGTTGCGGGTGATACAGTGCCTCAAAAACAAAAAAGGCGACGCTGCCAAATAGTGATATTCCCCAAAGCGCTTTGTAATGCTGGGTGATAAACCATGCCTGTTTAATCAATGTTATGCGTTGCATCAACTTTGCCTTGGTGCGTTAAATCTGTGGGACAGTATACCGAAGCGCTTTCCCCTCAACCTGACATTTGCCCACTGGAAGCCCGCCAGGAAAGACATGCGGTCACAGCATGGAGGGCAACTATCGGACTATCGCACTATCCAACTATCGCACTCCCTACTCCCACTCAATCGTCGCGGGCGGTTTGGACGAGATGTCATACACCACCCGGTTGACGTCGGGCACTTCGTTGACGATGCGGCTGCTGATACGGGCCAGCACATCATAGGGCAGGCGCGCCCAGTCGGCGGTCATGAAATCTTCGGTGGTCACGGCACGCACCGCGACGACGTTGCCGTAGGTGCGGCCATCGCCCATCACACCCACACTGCGGATCGGCGTGAGCACCGCAAACGATTGACCGATGGCGCGCGTCAGGCCCGCCCGATCGATCTCCTCGCGCACGATAGCGTCCGCCGCGCGGAGGGTCTGCAAGCGATCCCACGTGATGTCGCCGAGGATGCGCACGGCCAGGCCGGGACCGGGGAAGGGCTGCCGCCACACGATCGCTTCGGGCAAGCCCAGCGCCGTGCCGATGGCGCGCGCCTCGTCCTTGAAGAGAAAACGCAGCGGCTCGATCAACTCGAACTGCATATCTTTGGGCAGGCCGCCCACGTTGTGATGCGTCTTGATCTTCGCCGCCTGTTGGCGCTCCGGCCCGCGCGATTCGATCACGTCGGGATACAGCGTGCCCTGGGCCAGGAAGCGCGGCGTTGTGCCGTCGATGTGAAGCGCCTTGGCCTCGCGCTCGAACAGGCGGATGAACTTCTCGCCGATGATCTTGCGCTTCTGTTCGGGATCGCTGACGTCTTCCAACGCACTCAGGAATTCTTCCACGGCGTTGACGGCGATCAAGCGAATGCCCATCGTCCGCTGAAACGTCTCGACGACTTGTTCCGGCTCGCCTTGCCGCAGCATGCCGGTATCGATGAAGATGCACGTCAATTGATCTCCGATAGCCTGATGCAGCAGCGCGGCCGTCACCGACGAATCCACGCCGCCCGACAGGCCGCAGACAACCTGATCGCCTCCCACACGGGCGCGGATCCGCGTGATCGATTCTTCGATGAAGGAAGCGGGCGTCCAAGTGGGCTGGCACTGCGCGATGTCGTAGACGAAATTGTGAATGAGCTGGGTGCCCTGCGGCGTGTGACGCACTTCGGGATGGAATTGAATAGCGTAGATCTTGCGCGCATCGTCGGCCATGGCCGCCACCGGCGAGTTGGCCGATCGGGCGATAAGGTGAAAGCCCGGCGGCAGTTCATCCGTTTTGTCACCATGCGACATCCACACGGAAATTGCTGAATGCTGATTGCTGACACCTGCACTTGAACCGCTGGCGGTTTCGTGCGGTGCAAGTGTTGCTGATTTGAACAACGCAGAGTCATGATCGACGATTTCAAGATCGGCGGGGCCATATTCACGATAGGACGACGGTGCGACGATGCCGCCCAACGCCTGGGTGAGAAGATGCTGCCCGTAGCAAATGCCGAGGATGGGCAGGTGTGCATCGATCACATAAGCGGGCAGCGTTGGTGCACCCTCGTCGTAGACACTGTTGGGGCCGCCGGAGAGAATGAACGCTTTCGGTTGTAGCGCCAACACTCGAGCGGGTGGGGCGTCCCACGGAAAGATCTCGCAATAGACGTTGGCTTCGCGCACGCGCCGCGCGATGAGTTGTGTGTACTGTGAACCGTAGTCGAGGATGGCGATGGAATCTTGGGGCATGATCGTAATGCGTCAAGCGTAATGCGTAACTTCATCACGTTTTACGCTTCACTCCTTTGGCTTTTTGCTAATTTCCCAGATGCAAACCGGCGCGGCGGGCTGCTTCCTCTATCTGCAAGTGTTACTCACTGGGTTGTTTACTGATCTCCCACACACAGGCCGGATCGCCTTGAGCACGGCAGGCCACTTCTTTGACTGCGAAGATCTTTCCAGACTGCACGTAAGCCGCTTCCTGCAGTACGCCATCGAATGCCCAGCACAGTGGCTCGTGCGCTGCATAGCCAATACACATCGGGCATGTTTCAGCCACGTAGGCCCAGGCTTCGCCATGATCCTCAATGCGCAGTTTCAGCTCAGGCATGAGGGTCCGGTAGCCGGCCTGCAAGATCTCCAGACCAAAGCGCAGCTGTTGATCCCGTGGCAGTGTTTTAACGGTGTTCAACTCCGCCACCTTAAAGACCTCAGATTGTCGCAAGAGAGCATACTTGGCGGACAGCCGACCTATCCGCAACATCATGCTCTTGCCCGCGCTGCCAAAGGAAGTCAGCAGGCCCACACACAGCGTGCTGTAATCGCCGAATGTGACTTGGCCGCTTGCCACGGGCAAGTCAGGCGGATAGTTGTTCACCAACTGCGCAAGCCCAATCTGGCGCAGCAAGGTCGCCAGCCCGGCTGCGCCGACCACCTCTTCGGCGGCCAGCAGCGCCGCTCGCAAATAGGCATCGACAATCGGTGCCGCGGCCAATGGTTCAGGTGTCGCCTTGCGGGTTATTCCGGTTTCAGCCATGGGCTTTCTGACTCCAGATGCTTGATCGTTGTCGGGCTGTTTACCCGTTCAGTCGGCAAAGATAATGCGATCGTCCGCCAGTGAGGTGATGCGTGCCAGCGATTCCACTTTCATCCCGGCGGCCTCCAGTAGTTCGCGTCCGCCTTCAAACGATTTCTCGATCAGCGTGCCCACGCCGATGACGTGTGCCCCGGCGGCTTGGGCCAGTCGAATCAGACCGAGGATCGTCTGGCCGCTGGCCAGGAAGTCGTCGATGATCACCACACGCTCACTCGCCCCCAGGTACTCCGGCGACACCATCAGATCGACGTAGTTGCCTTTGGTGTGCGAGGGGGCGGTGGTCAGAAATACCGTATCCGGCATGGTGATGGGCTTGTGCTTGCGCGCGTACACCACGGGCACCTTCAGTTCCAACGCCGTGAGCAGCGCGGGTGCGATGCCGCTGATCTCGGCCGTCAGGACTTTGGTGGGCCGGTCGGCTTGAAAGCGCCGCGCCAGTTCTTGTGCGCAGTCGTGCATCAACATGGGATCGACTTGATGGTTGATGAAGGAATCGACTTTGAGGATGCCGTGCCCCAGATTGTGGCCGTCGGCGAGAATGCGTTGCTGCAAGGCTTTCACAGGCTGTGCTCCGTGAGTGGGATGTCGTATTTTACATCAGCCCGATTGATCGTGCCAAGATGACGCGCCGAGATGGCGCACCAGGGTTGCTCTGGCGCGCCAGGATTGCTTGATTCTGCCCCGCCGAATGGGTATAATGAACACGTGTTCGATAGTGGCGCAAATTGGTAATTTGCGCGGGCGAGTTAACAACTCGCCCTACGGGGAGCAACGAATGACCCTCGAATTGAGCAAAATCACTTCCCAGGTAGTCCACTTGGGGCAGCAGGCCGCTCAGCGCAAGCGGGAGTTGGACGCCATCACCCCGCATGTACGCGAGATCCTCTACGTGCACCGGGAGGATGAGCAGCTGCTTGAGTTGGCGCAGCGCGCTACCGAGACCAAGCGTTGGCGCGGTGCCATCCCGATTGGGGAACCGCTCGACAGTGCGATTGATCCGCCGGCGCTCCCGGCGCGGCTTTCCATTGTGGCCGGTGATGGTTCACAAATCTATCCCGATTCGCATGGCATTGCGCTATATTATCTGATCAACGTCGGCACCATCGCCTTCCGGCATGGTTCGGGTCAAGCGCCCATCGTGAATACTTACCCCTCGGTCTCGAGTGAAGCCGAGTCGCTGTCTGACGATGAACTGATCTCAGGCCCGTTGGTCAACGCCCGGCGGGATGTCGGCGAGTTGACGCATATTGTGGAAATCGCTTTGGCGGAAAGCGTCAACCTGCCCACGGTCGCATTGATGGACGGCTTACTGGCGTTGTGGGTGCAAACCGCAGCTATTCCCGAAGCCGAGCAAGATCGGGTGCAACGCGACTACCTCCAACAACTCGATCGTTTGCACGAGGCCAGCTTGCCGATCGGGGCGTTTCTCTCTCGACCGCGCAGCACCAATCTGACTCAGCTCGCTTATCTGGCGACATTCGACGATCGTGAGAAGGCTTTATCGTACGTGCTGAATAGCCGGGGCGTCGCTTTCAAAGGGTTGCGGGATGTCACGGTGTTGGCCGGCCTGTTGCGACCCGGCCAGCGCAGTGCACTGTTTGAAGTGGCCCCGGCCTGGAATACCATCTATCGTGATCGCGGGCATAGCATTCACTTCTTCTATGTACATGTGGGCACGCCCACGCAGGCCATTCTGGCGCGCGTGGAAGTGCCGGTGTGGGTGGCCCACTCTCGATCGGCGGTGGACCTGCTCCATGCTGCCATCGTCGAGCAGTGCAAGATTTCAGTGGGGTATCCGTACGTGCTGGCGCGTGCGCATGAGATCGCGGTGGTGACCAATGCCGAGCGCGCCGAGTTCGAGCGCATGATCGGCCAGCAGCTCACGCGGCTGGGCCTGGACGCGCAGCTGTCTGAGAAAGCGCAGCAGAAGTCATTGCTGGCTGGACGTCGCTAAAGAGAGACGAGGATTTTATGAGTGATCACTGTCTGCCGGTAGGGCGCGTGCTGCGTGCCAGCACGGCCAGCTTTACGATCGGAACCAAGACCCTGGCGGCTGAGGTGCCACGCTTTGGCGGTTTCGTAAAAGCGTGCGTGGGCGAGGCCTGCGATGTCATTGGCCTGATCTACGATGTGCTGCTGGAAGATGATCTGTTTGCACGACAGTTGATCGGGGCGGAAGTGAACGCTGAGTACATTGCCGATCAGCGCCAGAACCGGCAGGTGCCCATCGAGGTGAGTGTGCTGGTCGTGGGGTATGCCGCTAACGATCGGTTGTATCAGTATCTGCCGCCGCAGCCGCCCATTACCCTGGATGAAATCATGACGTGCAACGATGATGAGATCATCCGCTTTACTGCCGATTTCACCTTCTTCCGCACCGTGCTGGATGCACGTGAAGCCCGGCCCGACGAGCTGTTGGCCGCGGCTCTACGGGTAGCCGCCGCGGCGCGTGGTGCACAGAGCCGCGAGTTTCTGGTGCGGGCCGGACGTGAACTCTCGCGTTTGCTGGCGTTTGATGCGGCGCGATTGGAAGGATTGCTGCGGCGAATCAAGCCTTAATTAGACACAGACGCTTCGCGCGGAGCCAATGGATCGTCGCGGATTCATATCCGTTTTGATCCGGGCCCTCCGTGTTATCCGCGTCCCATAG
>JAUQXC010000886.1 GCA_030834825.1 Thermoflexales bacterium | reverse complement strand
GCTGGGCGCGACGCTCCAAGACGACCAGGCGTGCTTCTGGGTGCACGACAATGGCTCTGGCATTTCTCCCGAACAGCAAGCACGGTTATTTGCCCCATTCGCGCGACTTGGCCAGGTCGAGACCAAAGGGCATGGGTTAGGATTATCGATCGCGCGCCGTATCGTGGAAAGGCTGGGGGGTCAGGTCGGTGTCGAGAGTCAGGGAGTTTCAGGTCAAGGATGCGTGTTTACGTTTACGTTGCCTAGAGCATAAGTCGGTGACATGCGGGCTATGAAACGCGCCCGGGGCGTTATCTCCAGGAAGTTGGAATAACAGGGAGATGAAGTTGATCGACGTTACGCTAAACTCGTCGAGCGATGGGATGTTATTCAAGCTGAACTGGATAAATGTATCATCGCTGATGAGGAGATTGCCGATATGGTTCGCTTTGGTGAAAACGTAGCGCTGAGCCAAAGCGATCCGATATGGGAACAGAAGCGCTGCACGCTAGAGCTGTCCCAACCGGGCCAGCAATTCCCGGTTGCGCGCCTCTGCGCGCAGCAGGGCGATTAGCAGGAAGATCGCCAGGAAACCCATGAAGATCACTCCCAGCGTTTCCTTCACCACCGTCACGCCATTCACGTCGCCACTGGCCGAAATCAGCGCATCGCCCGTGCCCGGGTGCATGATCCGGTCTGGTAAGTTGGTCATGTGCATCGTCTCCTTATTACCGCACCCGGCAGACCAGCCCCTTCAGATATTCCCCTTCTGGGAAACTGAGCAGCACCGGATGATCGCTCGCTTGCGTTAACCGCTCGACAATCTGCGCCTCGCGCCCCGCATCGATCGCCGCGCCGAAAACGATCTTCTGGAAGAGATCGGGCGTGATGAGGCCTGAACACGAGAAGGTGATCAGATAGCCGCCGGGGCGCAGAATTTGCAAGGCGACCAGGTTCAGGTCTTTGTAGGCGCGCGCCGCCCGTTCGAGCTGGCCCTGCGTCTGCGCCAGCTTCGGCGGATCGGCAATGATGACGTCGAAAGTGCGCTGCTCGGCGCGCAGCCGCCGCAAATACGAAAACACATCGGCTTCGACAAAGTCGGCCTCATTCGCGTCCAGGCCGTTGAGACGTAGATTCTCCCGGGCCAGCTGCAGGGCATCGGCCGACGAATCGACATTCACCACCGACTTCGCCCCCGCTTTTAATGCCGCCACGGCAAATCCGCCACTGAATGAAAACAAATTGAGCACTTCGGCCTCGCCGACATAGGCTTGAACCTTCCGGCGGTTCTCACGCTGATCGAGATAGAAGCCCGTCTTGTGGCCGCGCTTCAACTCCACCAGATAACGCTGGCCGTTTTCTTCGATCTCCACCCGATCGGGCGGTTCGCGCCCTGCCAGCACGCCACTCGCGGGTGGCAGCCCTTCCTTTTCGCGCACATCCACCTCGCTGCGTTCGTAAATTCCGGGGGGGCGCAGAATCGAAGTGAGCTGTTGCACGATGACGGGCTTGAACTGCTCGATCCCCAATGTCAACGCTTGCAGAACGAGCCATTCGCCATAGCGATCAACGATCAGGCCGGGCAGGCCGTCGGACTCGGCATTCACCAGGCGGCGCGCTTCGTGATCGCCCATCACGCGCCAGGCGATGGCCAGCGCCAGGCGGCGCGACCAAAAGCCTTCGTCGATGGCTTCGGCTGCATCCCAGGTCAACACGCGGACGGCGATCTGCGACTTGCGCTTGAGATAGCCGCGCCCCAGGAACTCGCCGCGCGCCGTGACCACGTCGATCACCTCGCCGTCGGGAATGGCCGGATCGATCCGCTCGATCGCACCGGAAAACACCCAGGGATGTTTGTGACGCAGGGGTCGGTCACGGTTGGGTTTGAGGATAACTTGGTTGGGCATAGGGATAGCCTCTGACGGTGCGCACAACACAACTGACGCGCAGCGCGTAGCGCACCGCGCGCCTGTGAAACCGAACCAGCACTTGCCGGCCGCGCGAGCTACTTCTTCTTGCCGCCGAGCAATCCACCCAGCGCATTGGTCACGGCGCTGGCATCCACCTGCTTGCCGCTCAACGCAGCTTTGATCTGATCGTAGATAGGTGCGGGCAGCTTACCCTTCAAGAAAGCCAGTACCGAGTCTACCGCCGCCTGGGCCTGTTCCGGCGAAATCTTGGCCTGCTTGGCCACCTTCTTGATCAACTCGTCCAAGGGATCCCTCCAAGCCTTAGTTCGCGAGCAGCCGGTGCAGCGCTGCTTCGTTCAAAACCGTTATCCCTAATTGCTGCGCCTTGGCCAGCTTGCTGCCGGGCGCATCGCCTGCCACCACGTAATCGGTCTTCTGGCTGACACTGCCCGTCACTTTGCCGCCGGCGGCTTTGATTAAAGCGGCGATCTCGTCGCGCGACTGCGACAGCGTCCCGGTGATGACGAAGGTCTGGCCGGCCAACTTCCCGCCCGATCGGCCCGTCTCAACCTGCGCAGCCTTCGTCGTAAGTCCCGCTTTCTTCAGGCGCGCCACTAACTCTTCGTGCTCCGGGCGCTGCGTCCATTCCACGATGCCGGCCGCAATCGTCGGACCGATGCCTTCGATCTGCGTCAACGCGTCTTCGTTGGCTCGCATGAATTTATCGATCGATCCGAAGTGCCCGGCCAACGCTTCGGCAGCCACGCTGCCCACGTGCGGAATCCCCAGGGCGGCAATCAGCCGATCGAGCGGGCGCGATTTGGAGGCTGCGATCGACGCCAGCAGCTTGTCGGCTTTCTTCTCGCCGAAGCCTTCCAGTCCCAATAATTGATCGCGTGTGATCAAGTAGAGGTCCGCCACGTCTTCAATCAACTTCGCTTCGATGAGCTGTGACGCGATCTTCTCGCCCAGGCCGTCGATGTCCATGGCGCCTTTGCTGACGAAGAACTGCACCGCACGATCCAGCCGGCCGGGACAATCGCGATTAGGGCAGTAGATGGCCACTTCGCCTTCACGCCGGAGGGTGGGTGTATCACAGAAGGGACACTTCTTCGGCGGCGCGATGATCTGCTCGCGGCCCGTGCGGGCTGAGACCACCGGCCCGGTGACGTACGGAATCACGTCGCCCGATCGTTTGACGATGACGCGATCGCCGCTGCGAATGTCTTTGCGCGCAATGTCATCGAAGTTGTGCAGCGTGGCGCGCTCGATCGTGACTCCCCCCACGTTGACGGGTTCGAGGATCGCGTACGGCGCCATGATGCCGGTGCGCCCGATGTTCACGCCCACGTCCAGCAACTGGGTCGTCGCTTCGCGGGCGGGGAACTTCAACGCGATCGCGCCGCGCGGGTCTTTGCCCACGACACCGAGGTCGCGCTGCAAGTCCAGATCGTCGATCTTGATGACCACCCCGTCGGCTTCAAAGGACAGGGTGTCACGCTTGGCGCTCCACGACTCGGCATAGGTGATGGCCTCGTCGAGTGAGTCGAAGCGCTTGGCGATCTCAGTTGTCGGGAATCCGATCGTGTTGAGGTAGTTCAGCAGTTCGATCTGCGAAGGGGGCGTCTCACCCTCGGCGGCCACAATCTGGTAACACAACAGGCTAATCGGGCGGGTGGCCGTTACGCGTGAATTGAGTTGGCGCAGAAACCCGGCAGCGGCATTGCGCGGATTGGCGAAGAGCTTGCCGCCCTCTTTCTCGATCTGGGCGTTCATCACAGCAAAGTCCTGCAGCTCGATGAAGGCTTCGCCGCGCACGACGAGAGTAGAAGGCACAGCGGAAGTCGACTTGCTGCTCCGTCGAGCAGCGGCTCCCGACTTGCCGGCTGCCACGGGGATCTTCAACGGGACGGCTTTGACGGTGCGCAGGTTGGGTGTGATGTCTTCGCCGATGAGACCGTTACCGCGCGTTGCGCCTTGCACGAAGACGCCATCGCGATAGTGCAGCACCACCGTTAACCCGTCAATCTTCGGCTCGACAGTGAACTGCACTTTGTGTCCGGTGGGAATCAACTTGGCGATGCGGGCGAACCAATCGCGCACATCATTGCCGTTGAAGGCATTCGCCAACGAGAGGATCGGCGCCGGGTGAGGCACTTTGGCGAAGCGCTCGCTGACCTGCCCGCCCACACGCTGTGTTGGCGAATCGGGCGTGATCCATTCAGGGTGCTCCGCCTCGATCTGCTTCAACTCATTCAGCAGGCGATCGTACTCGACATCGCTGATGACGGGATCGTCAAGGACGTGGTAGCGATAGTTGTGGAAGTTGAGCTGCTCACGTAGGTCAGTGAGCCGCGCACGTAGGTCGGAGGGGCGTTGTTTGAGATCGGGCATAGTGGTTACACCGCAATGTGGCAACGAGTTCGGCTAAGTCATTCCCGTGTGTAGTTGACGGGAATCCAGCTGCATGGTTAACACGAGTTACTACTCAGCGTTCTGGATGCCCGATTGAAGCACTCGGGCATGACGTTTACAACGATGCTTTAATCGTACCACCATCCACCGGAAGTACGATGCCGTGCACATAGGAAGCACGCGGCGAGGCGAGCCACACCAGGGCGTCGGCAAACTCGTCCGGTTCACCCATCCGCCCAAAGGGAATGGCCGCCGCCTGCTGCTTCAGTTCTTCTTCGGGGGTGGTCCCGTTGGCCACGGCGCGCGCGGCCATCAGCTCTTCCACGCGCTCGGTGCGTGTCCAGCCGGGTGCGACGGCGTTGACGCGAATACCTTGCGGACCGAGTTCCGTCGACAGCGTTTTCAACAGGCCGATCACGGCCATGCGCACCGAATTCGACAACATCAAGTTATCGACGGGCTGCTTCACCGACAACGAGGTGATCGCGACGATACTCCCGCGCTGCGGCGGATCGTTCTTCAGCAGATAGGGGAGTGCGGCATAACACAGGCGCACGACGCTCAGCAGGCTGAGCTGGACCGCCGCCTCCCACTGCTCGATCTTGAGATCGAGGAACTTGCCCGCCGCCGGGCCGCCCGCGTTGGTGACCAGCACATCGAGCCGGCCCCACCTTTCGACCGTGCTCTGCACCATCTGCTCAATATCGTCGGGTTGAGTGACGTCACCGGCAACGGGCAGGACTTCGGCGCCGGTTTCTTGCGTCAGGGTGTGTGCCAGCGCTGTTAGCTTTTCAGGATGGCGCGCCGTAATGGCGACCCGCGCACCTTCTTCCGCGAAGCGCCGCGCGCTGGCTGCCCCCAAGCCTCGCGAAGCCGCGGTGACCAAGACCACTTTATTTTTCAAGCGCAAGTCCATGGCTTTCCTCCCGGTTAGGATGTATAAGCTCAGGCGTGATCTCCGTGCCAACTAGATCGCAGTACTCGAACTTGAGCTGCATCTGGCCGATGCCGATCACGTCGCCGTGTCCGATAATCAACGGAGTCTCCACGGGCAGATCATTAAGCAGCGTGCCATTCCGGCTGTCGCGATCTTCCAGCCACCATTGCCCGCTGCGCCAGCTCAAGAGGGCATGTTCGCTGGACGCGTACGGGTCTGAGATGGTGATGGTATTCGTATCCGAGCGACCAATGGTGGTGAAGGGTGCCAGGCGCAGTACTGCACCCTCGTCGAAGCCGTTGTGCCCGCGCAGCACGCGCACCTGGCCGGGCCGCTCACGGATCGCCGGTGTGATCTGATGCCGTGCTGCCAGCTTGATGTCGCGCCACAGCAAAAAGAAGAGCGCGCCGAGAAACACATAGAGCAGGGCGCTGAAGAGCAGGCGGATGAGGAAGATTAAGATATCCATAAGGAATTAACAATGAACAAATTTGGTTATTTGTTTAGCGGTAGCGTATCATCCATCTTGACAGGTGGCTGTGGCGGAGTGGGCCGGTCCTCGCCGAAAATGAGCTGGGCCCCTGCCAGTGAAATCACATCGCCGGCGGTAAGGATCACTTCCGAGACGGGTTGATTATTCACCAGGGTTCCGCCGCTCGAGCCGGTGTCATACAGCACATAGCGGCCCTGTCGCAGGCGCAGTTGGGCGTGATGGCGCGACACACGCGGATCGTCAATCACGACATCGTTATCGAGCGCGCGGCCAATCGTGACCACCGGCTTGATCAACGGCACGTGACGGCGACCCTCCAGGATCAAGAAACACTGTACACTGGAAGCCTCCAGCGCCCGGACGGCGTTGATTTGGTCGATGGCGATCTCGGCGGTTTGCCCGATGGGGGCTGTGTTCTGAGCGACGTACTGGGCCGCCACCGACACCTGCTTGCGGGGAATGCGTTCGTCCGATCGGATTTCCACGATGGGCTGTTCGGGCATGCGCAGGTTGGCGCGCGCCGCCAGCTCGATCAACGAACGCGCCAGATCGACCGGCAGGTCCGGTTGAGTGTCACGCAGCGCTTCGTAGTCGGCCGGATTCAAATACACCCAGTAAAGATTGGGCGCAAAATGCTCGCCGGTGTCGGTGGTAAACTGCTCGTCCTCCATGGCGCGCGCCAGTACGCCGGCCACTTCCATGGGCTGCAAGCGCCCGCCGAACATCCGCCCAAAGGTCCCTTCAATCCACTGTTCTGCTTTTGATTCGAATTTTGCCAGTTTGCCCACGCCTACCTCGCCATTGGGACAGGTTGCCAGCACACGCTGTAGGCGTCTGCTGTGCTTGTGCTTGCCCTGCATTTAATGCGATTATACAGCGAACTGAGATCGA
>JAUQXC010000885.1 GCA_030834825.1 Thermoflexales bacterium | reverse complement strand
CTTCTCCGTAACCACTGGCGTCACGGGCAACGCGGTACAGCTCCACTTTGGTACTTAGCGTACTACTGGTGGGGCTCGCCCAGCCGCTAATCAGGCCGGTTGAACGCTGGGTGGAAGTGATTGAGAGCGTGGGCGGATGCGGGATGTGGGTGGATTCATCCACCGCCTGGGTGTTGATGCCCAGCCAGACATTGCCATAGGTGCTGATCTCCGTCCAAATGTTGTAAACGGCGCCATTGCGTTCGGCAATGCCGTCCAAGCCGTTGAGGTAGACGGCCGTACGGCTAATGACATTAGCGGTGGTCGTCGCTCCATCAAAGAGCACACCATATTTAAAGTTGGCCGTAATATCGTTGGCCAGAATTGAATTATGCTGGGCACTATTGGTCAAGCAGATGCCGTTGGCCAAATTCGAACCGATGAAGTTCTTCCTCCCGATACCGCCGATGCGATTGCCGAAAGTACCATTGCGTAACATCAGACCGTCCAAGCGATTGGGCAGTGAGATTCCCGCCGCAGAATGGTAGCCAATCTGATTCAGCGTCAGTGTGTTGGTGGAAGTCGTCGCGCCGTCAATGACGACGCCATACAGCCCATTGCCGCCGATGAGGTTTTGATCGATCGTGTTGTCATGGGCGCCCAGCAAGAGCGAGATGCCACTCGCCGCATTGGACAAGACATTTGTCCCGGAGATGGTGACGCCGATGTAATTGCCGCCAACATGGTTATCATGAGCCCCGTGAATGACGATCACCCCGTTGTGGCCGCTTTGTATGATGATGTTGCGGCCGGCAGCCGCTTCACCAGGCGTCAGATAATCGCCGATAAGGTTGCCATGTGTGCCATTTTCCAGAACCACACCATTCCGACCGTTCCCGCCATCGACGCCGACCCAGTTGGCACGCACAGTATTCGAGTACGTGTTTGCGTCTGAAATATAGATCCCCTCCCGGGCATTGTTGTGAATCCGGTTGCCTCCCGCGCTGGACACCGTCGAGCTGCCAATGGCATTCTGATGCGCACCACCGTCCACCTGGACACCCGTATTGTTGTGCCCATAAATGTCATTCGCCTGGATCTCATTGAAGTAAGCGTCGTTCAGCCACACACCGAGATTGGTATTATCGCCGACGGTATTGGTCAACACGCGATTGTGATGTGCCGTGCCGGTAATGACAAGGCCATTGTGATTGTCCGTGATAACTGAGTTGCGAATCACATTCTCGCTGGCCGTGGGGCCTTCGATCCGAATGCCATGCTGCCGATTGGCTTCAACATAGTTGACATGCGGCGTCCCTGCCGTATCGGCGCCGACGATCACCTTGTCGGTTAAGATGTCAATGCCGTGGCCGGGCGTGCCTTTGTTGCAGCTAATGTGGTTGCCGTAAATCCAGGCGCGGGCGTTTCCCGGTGAGACGACACCGCTTGAGTCGATAAAGACACCACTGGAGGAGTTGGGGCTGACATTGCACGTAACACCCCCACTATCTGACGGGTAAACGCCGATGTGGTTATTGGAAAGGACTACACCTTGGGCAGAACCTGTGATCGAAATGTTGGAGGTGCCGGTGACCGAGCCATAAATGTACAGGTTGTTCAAGCGCACATTCGAGCCGGAGATGTGGAAGGCCGGCCCGTTATTGTTCGCGTTGATAAAGACCGTTTGCCCCGCCTCGGCGGTGACGGTGATAGCGTTGGCAGTAATCTCCAGGGGGGAAGCCAGAGTGATGGTATGAATGCCCGCCGTGAAAAGGATGGTGTAGTCGCCGCCTTGGTCACGAGCTTTCCATAGCGCACTACGCAATGTGCAGTCAGCGGGCATGTCACAGCTCACGATGCTCGGCGGATCATCATCCCTGCCGACCGTAAAGACCCCAGCCAGCGAGCCGGCCAAGACCAGATTGACCAGTAAAACCAGGCAGAAGAGTGCGGCGGATATGACTGCCAACAACCTGAAAGTAAAACTGCTTAAGCGCAACATGATATGCTCCTTAGTCAAGAACCGAATAAGTATCGCCCCACCGGGCCAGTTCGACCGCCGAAGTCGTCTCTGTGTGCGCATTGCCTCTGATCACCCTCGATCCGAGAATGAGGTTATGCATTCTCAGGGGGAGCCCGATCGGCTAACATCTGCTGAATGTAAGTGAGGAGCGTCGCCCAATCGCGAAAGTAGCGCGCATCTCCGCTCGCGACATGTTGAACCTTGCCATGCCATTCCGGCTCGCCATCCTGGCGCTTTTGTATCCAGACCCGAACCGTGAATAAGTGCGAAGGGCACTTTGGCAGGTGGTCGTTCGGGACGACTAGATCAGCCATATCTTCTCCACGGGTGCGGGTTGGACAAGGAGGACCTTCCAGGTCCTAAGGACAATGTAACACGCGAAGCGTTTTGAAAGCGTTTCGTGGAGCGTTTCGCATCGAGGGGTTTGGGGCAAAAAAGAAAAGAGAGGCAAAATCCACGGCCTCTCTTACAGGATGAAACTATCATTATGCAGCAATCTCCATCTGCGAATTGGAGATTGCTGCTATCAACAGCTATTCAGTACGAATTCAAACACCTGTGGCATCGTCAGCGCGTGGCCGTCTGTCCAACATGCCGCAAACCCATCTTCGCCCAGCGCCTCACGCAAAGCCGCGATGGATTGGTCATACTCGTGCTGCAACAGCGGCACACGAAAAAATCCGACCATGTGATAAACATGTTCTGCTGCTCCGAAGAGAAGCGCCGCTTGGGAAAGCGCTCCTTCTGCCATCGCCAGATGCGCGCGCGACTCGGTGAGGAAGGGTAATCCCCAGTTGATGGCCGCATTCACCGTTGTGAGTGCCTCTTTGATTAGTGACTTGGCCCGCGTCAGGTCTCCCTCATGCCGGACAACATCACAAAGCGCATAGGCCGATCGGGCGATGATGAAATCCCACTTCCCTTCTCGAGCGAGAGTGAGACTTTCCTCAAGATAGGCGCGCCCCAGCGAGTGGTTGCCGAGATCGTAAACAATCCGCCCCAGATCGGACAACGCATAGGCTACGCCGAAAGAATCGTTCAAGCGCCGACAGATCGCCAGACTCTCTTCGAGGATGGGACGCGCCGTGGCAGACAGATTAGTGAGCCAGCGAATGCCGCCCAAGGCGTAGAGCGCCTCGGCGAGACGCGGTTCATCGCCCAACTCTCTGGCGAGAGTCACGCTTTCCTGGGCAAGCGCCACGGCAGCGTCAAAATGTCCCAACAACATTTCTGCTGTGGCGGCGCAGTGCAGTGCGGAGGCACGCCAAGCGGGAGGAGCAGTGGTCTTCGCTTCTTCAAGCAGTCTAACCAACCAGTCGCGTGACCCGGAGAAATCGCCGCGCAGCTTCAAAAACCCGGCCATGAGACTCACCAGCTTTAGACCGAACTGCGCGTGCTGCGCGTCGGTGGTACTCCATTCTAACGCCGCTCTCAAATTATCCAGTTCAGTTTGAAATTGCGACATCACGGCCGGCTGCCAAGTATCTCTCGACATGGGGTTGGCTTGCTCAGCCAAGCTTACAAAAAATTCCAGATGACGGTCTCTCACACGCTCCACTTGGCCGGACTCGATCAGCTTCTGGTGCGCGTACTGGCGCACCGTTTCAAGCAGATAGTTGCGCGCCTCAGCGTCCCGCTGCTGCACTTCGGTAAGCGACTTGTCTTGCAATGACGAAAGCACGTCGAGGATTTCGCCGGGAGCGAGGTCTTGATCCGAACAGACGCGCTCGGCTGCGACCAGCGTAAACCCGCCGGAGAACACAGCTAATCGCCGAAGCAACGTTTGTTCTTTCACAGAAAGGAGCCGATAACTCCAATCCATGGTCTCCTGCAACGTTTGGTGACGCGGTAGGGCCGAGCGACTGCCGCGCGTCAGCAAGCGAAAACTATCGGCCAGTCGCTCGGCGATTTGCTCCACGCTGAGCAACTTGACCCGCGCTGCGGCTAACTCAATCGCCAGCGGAATCCCATCCAGTCTCCGGCAGATCTGTTCGACGATCGCCGCATTCTGTGGCGTTAGCGCGAACGTTGGCAGCGCCATCGCGGCGCGCTCAACGAAGAGACGCACCCCTTCATACTGAAGCAGAGCGCCAACCGATACATCCTCTAGCATTCCAACATTGCTCTCCCCCTCCGCCAGCGGTGGGAGCGAGAGCGGCGGCACGCGCCAGGTAGTCTCTCCAGCGATCCGCAAACTCTCGCGGCTCGTCACTAGCAGGCGCACCTGGGGCGCAGCGCGCAGCAGCGTCTCGGCAATTTCTCCTACGGTTGAAACCAGGTGTTCACAATTATCGAGGACAATCAGCAGATTTCGCTCGCGTACGTGACTCGCGATCACCTCCAGAAGCGGACGTGGCGGGAGCTCGCGCAGGCCCAGCACTGAAGCCATTGTCTGTGGCAGTAGTGCCGGATCTGCCACTGGGGCCAGGTCAAGCCACCAGACACCATCGGGGAATAGCTCTATCAGGTCTTCTGCCACAGCGATGGCGAGGCGCGTCTTGCCCATCCCACCTGCGCCAGTCAGCGTCAACAAGTGATGCTCGACCACGAGTTCTTTGACTTGATTCTTTTCGAGCTCGCGCCCGATGAACCCAGTCAAGTGGCGGGGCAGATTGTGTCGCTGAGGAATTAAAGTTGGGGAGGACAAACGGCTTATGCCGGGTTCCGACGGGATCGGCATCTTTAGAGCAGTCTCGTAGCACGTCTGCGTCTCCACCGCGGGTTCGACCGAGAGTTCGCGGTTGAGAACGGTTGCGCAGGTGTGGTAGGTGCGCACCACGCCCGCGCGATCACCGTCCAGTGCGTGCAGGCGCATCAGACGCCGCCACGTCTCTTCGTCCAGCGGCTCATGTCTCAGCAATTGCTGCGCGTATTGGATCGCCGTGCGATACGCGCGTTGCTCTTCTCCCTGCGCGATCAAGCGCGCCAGCAGTTGTGTATACAGTTGGTGCAGGCGTTCCCGTTCCGCCATGATCCAATCGTCGTAGCAATCCGGCAGCAGATCGCCGCGATAAAGCGCATACGCGGATTCGAGCGCATTCGTGGCCACGGCCTCCTCGAACTCCGCCGCGTCCAGAGTGAAAGCCGAATCAGGTCGCCATTGCAAAGTCCGGGCATCCACGCGCAGAAAATCATCTGCGTGGGGTAACGCTTGCCGCAACAAGTAGATCAGGTTGCGGAGGTTGGTGCGCGCCTGCGCTTCGGACGAATCGGGCCAGAGAAGAAAGGCAAGTTGTTGACGCGGCTGTGGAGAACTCCGATGGAGAACGAGAAAGGTCAGCAGAGACTGCATCCGCGTCGGATTGACGGTCTCCACCGCTCGGCCAGCGTACGTCAAACTGAATGTGCCGAGGACACGAATGCGTAGTCCCCGCATGGGATCCTCTTTCCGCCATGGCCTCAAGTCAAGTACAGCGCCAGCTGTCTATTTCGAGAGCGCAACTGAGCATTCACGGCTACATTATCTTACAGGCTTCTCTTTCCGACAAATAAATTGAAGCGCAGACTCTGGTCATTCAGGGATTGCAATAAGGGTCTGTCTCATAGAAGCCATGTTCATCCCACTTGCGGCGAGGCCATACGCTGGGCCTGCATCACCTGGTAACCGATCGCTCTCGATCAGCTGAGCACCGGGCCGGAATAGGCTGGGCCATCTTTCCTGCCCGGTAGGATCTAGCAAAATTCCAGGGAAGTCACGGACTTTTCACGATCAAGGGCAGAAAGACACTGCAGTTGTTGCGAGAGAACTCGGTAGAGGCCGTGCCGGTCAAAGAAGTCTCGGTGGCGAATGCCACATAGCAACCAGTAAAGGCCGGATCGGCAATGAACCACTCCCCGTTACTCCCGGTGTAAGTGCTGCCTACGAACGTTCGGCCTTCTCCGTAACCGCTAGAGTCGGGTGCAACGCGATACAGTTCCACTTTGGTGATAAACGGGCCGCTGGTCGGGTTCGCCTTCCCGCTAATCATTCCGGTGGCGCGATGGGTGGACGTGATGAACAACATCGGTGGCTGGGGGACGTGAGTGGACTCGTTCGTTGCCTGGGTATTGATGCCCAACCAGACATTGTCATAGGTGCTAATCTCCGTCCAGATGTTTCGGTAGGCACCATTGCGTTCGGCGATGCCATCCAGACCGTTAGAGTAAACAGAGGTGCGACTGATGACGTTGTTGGCCGTGGCCGCTCCATCGAAGAGCACGCCGTATTTAAGGTTGGAGGTGACGGCGTTGGCCAGGATTGAATTGTGATGTGAGCCGCCGACGACGTAGACGCCGCTCTCGGTGTTCGCGGCAATGGTGTTGCCCAAGCCCGTGCCGCCGATAATGTTGCCAAAGGTGCCGTTGCTGAGTATCACGCCGTCTCCCACATTGGGCAGCGCATTCAGTGTGCTGAGGTTGTACCCGATCTGATTCAGAGTCAGCGTGTTGGTTGAAGTGGTCTCGTTATCAATGACAACCCCATACAGGCCGTTGCCGCCAATCAGGTTTTGATCGATCGTGTTGTCATGGGAGCCGGCCAGGATCGCGATACCACTCCAGGTATTGGAGAGGACGCTTGTTCCGGCCACATTGGTACCGATATAGTTGCCGCCCACGATATTGTGATGGGCCTCCCACAGGAATTTGACGCCGTTCTCGCCGTTCTGTGCGATGATGTTACGGCCTGTCGCGGGCCCGCCGGGGATCAGGATGTCGCCGATGACATTGCCGTGCGTACCTTGATCCAGGAGCACGCCATTCGAACCGTTCCCACTCTCAACACCAATCTGGTTGTCGCGCACGGCATTATCGCGCGTGTCCGCGCCTGAAATGTACACGCCGTCATGGCCATTGCCGTAAATCTGATTGCCCCTGCCGCTTGACATGAAATAGCTGCCAATCTCATTGTCGTGTGCTCCGCCGTCCAGCTGCACGCCCGTGTTGCCTTGATAGTAAATGTAACTCGCCTGCACGACGTTGGAGTACGCGCCGCCGCTCAACCAGATGCCCAGGTTCGTGTTCTGGCCCAAGGAAGTCGTCAACACCCGATTGCTGAAGGCCGTACCGGTAATGACGATGCCGTTTTGATTCAGGGAAATATTCGAATTGCGAATCACATTCTCTCTGGCTGTAGCACCCTCGATCCGCACACCATGCTGCCGGTTAAGTTGGATAATGTTTTGATGCGGCGTCCCGGCGGCATCGGCGCCGACGATCACCTTGTCGGTTAAGATGTCGATGCCGTTGCCGGGAAGGCCTTTATTGCAAACAATATAATTGCCGTAGATCCAGGCACGCGCGTGACCGGACGCGATGACACCGCTCGAATTAATATAAATGCCGCTATAGGAGTTGGGACTGACGGCGCAGTAAATGCTCCCAGGCCCGGCACTTCCTGGATAACCGCCAATGTAGTTGTTGGAAAGGACGACGCGCTGCGCCGTGCCGTTGATCCAGATATTGGAATAGTCCGCGCTCGAGCCATAAATATTCAGGTTGTTCAACAGCACGTCGGAGCCTGAGATTCGGAAAGCGTTTCCCTGATTGTTTGCGTTGACAAAAACCGTGATGCCCACATTGGCCGTAATGCTGATGGCATTGGTGGAGATCACCAACGGGGATCCCAGTGTAAACGTATGAATGCCTGCCGTGAAAATAATGGCGTAGTTGCCACCCTGCTCATTGGCGTACTCAATAGCACTGCGCAGATTGCAGTTGGCCGCGTTATCGCAAGCCAATCCACTGGTATCCGTGTCATTGCCAACGGTCAACACGCCATATTCAGGGGTAGCCAGAATCGGAGCAGCCGAGCTCAAGCTAACCAACGAAGCGAGGTAAAAGAGGGCAGCGAACAGGACCGGGATCAACTTGAGTGCAAATCCATGCGAGCGCAACATGTTAAGCTCCTTACCAATGCTGCCCCCGCTAGCCAGTTCGACCATTGAAGTCATCTGTTGAGTGCGCATTGCCGGCGAAGCAGCAGCGGCTATGCTCCCTACATAGTTCGCCACTGAGCAATGCTGCAACCTCCTCGATCAGCTTACGGGCCTTTTACCCAAGCCCGCTCTCCACGACACGATAATGCCGCTCACTGTCACGTACTCACTCGAGTACATTATCTTATAGACCTTTCCTTCCGACAAACACACAGCCTTGCCCATCCTCGCCCGGCATCTTATACTTATCTGTAGCCCTGTCTCATGGAGGAGACACCCATGCCCTATCCCAACTGGCGCGATGTCGCACGTTTGATGCTCACCTCACGCGCGATCGATCACCTGGAAGAAACCGAGCTTGTCCCCGGCGGCAAAGTGACGTATCAATTCTCCGCACGCGGCCATGAGTTGGCACAAGTACTGCTGGCGCTGACGCTTGATCAACCGCACGATGCTGCCGCCGTCTATTATCGCTCGCGTCCTTTTTTGTTGGCCAGTGGCCTGACGATCGAAGAAGCGTTCGCCGGATCGATGGCGAAAGCGGGCAGCCCCACCGGCGGGCGCGACATCGGTGTGGTGCATATGCTCGATCGGCGCGGGCATGCGTTGGTGCTGCCCGCCGCGGGCGACGTGGGCGCGCAGTACACACCCGCGGTCGGTTGGGCACAGGCCATCGGTTATCGGCAGCGGGTGTTGAAGGAAAACGACTGGGCGAGATCGATCGTCGCGGCCTTGGGCGGTGATGGATCGACCGCGGCCAATGGCTTTTGGGCTGCGCTCAACATCGTGACCACGCAGCAATTACCGTATCTGTTCTTCATCGAAGACAACGCCTACGGTATCTCCGTGCCGAGCAGCTATCAAACTCCCGGCGGCAATCTTGCCAAAAATCTCGCCTCGTTTGCCAATCTATTTGTGCTGGATGGTGACGGGACTGATCCGCTTGATGCGTCCAGCAAGATCGATCAGGCCGTGCAGCATGTGCGAACGGGCGTGGGACCGGCGCTCATCCGCTTGAGCCTGCCGCGCCTCAACGGCCATTCGTTCGTGGACAATCAAAATTACAAATCACCGGAATTGCGTGAAGCGGAGGCTCAGCGCGATCCACTACCCAGGCTCAAGGCATTTCTGTGCGATCAGAATTTGATTGCTGAAACCGAATGGGAGCAGCTCGAGCGATCGGTTGCAGCGGAGGTCCGCGCCGCGTGTGAGTGCGCCTTAGCGCAACCCGAACCCGATCGATCCTCGGCAACCCGGCATGTCTTCTTTGACGGCGGCAACTTGCAGCAAATCGGCGGAGCACAGGCCGATGGGTTCACATTTAAACCCGGATCGAACGTGCCGCATCCGACCGAGCCGGGTGTGCGACTGAACCTGCTCGATGCGGTGAAACGCACGCTCGAGGTGGAGCTCAACGAGAATCCACGCTTGCTGATCTTCGGTGAAGACGTCGGGGTCAAAGGCGGCGTGCATGGTGCGACGACGGACATGCAATTAAAGCACAGCCTCGATCGCGTGTTCGATACGTCATTGAATGAAGACGGCATCATCGGGAGATCAGTCGGATTGGCCTTAGCCGGGTTGACGCCTGTGCCGGAGATTCAATTCCGCAAGTATGCCGATCCGGCAACGGAACAGATCAACAACACGGGCACGCTGCGCTGGCGCACACAAAGCAAGTTTGCCGCGCCGATCGTGGTGCGTGTCCCGGTCGGCTTCGGGCGCAAGACCGGCGATCCGTGGCACAGCGTCAGCGGAGAAGCCGTGCACGCGAAGAGCCTCGGTTGGCGCATCGCCATTCCGTCGAATGCCGAAGATGCCGTCGGGTTGCTGCGCAGTGCACTGCGCGGCAACGATCCCACGTTCTTCTACGAACATCGCGCGCTGCTCGACACGGCACAAGCCCGGCGGCCCTATCCGGGTGATGATTACATGCTGCCCTTCGGTGTAGCAAGCATCGTGCAGGCGGGTGATGACTTGACGGTGGTCACGTGGGGAGCGTTGGTTCAGCGGTGTGTGGATGCTGCTAATCCTCCCGAAGGTTCGCGAAGCGCTCCGGGAGGATCGATCGAAATCATCGATCTCCGCACCATCGTGCCGTGGGACAAGGCCGCCGTGCTGAAGTCGATCGCTAAGACGGGGAAGTGCCTCATCGTGCATGAAGACGGTCTAACGGCGGGCTTTGGCGCCGAGATCGCGGCGACGATTGCGGACGAAGCCTTCTTCGATCTCGACGCGCCGATCCGGCGGCTGGCCACGCTCGACGTGCCGATTCCGTACAATCCCGGCCTGATGTACGCCGTCACGCCAACGCTGGAGAAGATACGCGCAGAAATGGAACGGTTGATGCGACTGTGATGTCCAGTGTAATTGACACGACCCGAGCGCGGCGGTATCATTCTTCCAATGAGCAGGGAGGTGAACCATGGTCATGCCGAATGTAACACTAGAGGAAGTTGAAGAAGCCCTGCGGCGAGTACCGCTGCAACGTCTGTCAGACGTGCTGACCTTCATCGAGTTTCTGGAATACCGGGCTGAACAGGAAGACGATGCGACCGGTATGGATGACGCCTCAGAAGATGATGCTTTATGGGCTGCCGTTCAGGCCAACCAGGCTTACAAAGCCAAGCATCCTAAGGATGTCATCATCCATGAAACAGGCGAAGACTTTCTGGCAGATACGGCTGATCTCTAATGGCGTACCGACTGGTTTACAACCAGAAAATCAAGCGGCAGATTGCCAGTTTGCCCGGACACATTAAGAATATTGCTCGCTAAAGGATCGCCGCCTTGAGTAATGATCCGCGTCCTTCTCGAAGCAGAGAACTAAGCGGGCATCCTGGCTGGTTTCGACTGTGGCTTGGACATGATTACCATTTAGTGTGTCACGTTGACGACGAAGCACAGATTGTGGAGCTAGAGTACGTCGGGGTCAAAGTTCCTGATATGTATGAACAGTTAGGGCTGGGCAGGCCCGCTGACAATGAATAAGCTGTGAATCAAGGGCGAGTTAAACTCTCGCCCTTTTTGTTTGCGCAAGGTACGTGTGCATGAGACGCTCCATCTTGGATTTCAGTATCGCCTGGCTGGCCGCGTTTATCGTCGGCTGGTTGGCTTATGCACTGCTGCACGGTTTAACCGCCATCATTTACCTCGCTGTTCCCTTCTACGATTGGCAGTGGTATGTTCCACTCATCCTCTTGCTATGGGGTATGCCGACGTATATCCTCTGGTCATTGTCTCGACATGGCAAGTTGTACCTCGCTCGGGGCGCAACAGCAATTGGCGTGATTTTGATCGGCTGGACTATCATCGGCTATAACGGATTCAATCAAGACGTGCAGCTCAGCGTGACAAACAACGCGCCTATTCCAATTTCCTTCTGGGCCTATAGTGATTTTCGGCAAACGCCGGATGCCATCCTCAAAGATATTCACGCCGCGCATGGATCACTTCATCTTGACGCAGGAGCTCGGCCCTTCGAAGCCGATGGGCATGCTGCCTTTGTCGCCGGTCTGCGCCGCCTGGCTGATTACAACATCCCGGTCTATTGGGCAGTGCCTGCGCCGAATTTTCTATCCGTGCCGGTAGCCGCCCAATGGACAGCTAATGTGCGTCGTGCTGCAGAGCTGGTGACGGAAGAAAACCTCAATGCCGTGCGCGGTTTCATCGGCGATATGGAGCCACCATTAAATGAATCTTTTGACTGGCTCGGCTTCCAGCAGGGTGAGTTTGAGTCAGCGATCAATGCTTATCGCGAGTTGCAGACTGACGTGCGTCGTCACTATCCCGGCTTGCGCCTGGGCGTTACAGCCATGTGGGCACATTTCTTCGATCCGCTCGATGGTGATGCCGATCTCGCGATCGTGATGCGCAGCCCGCTCGATCCTCCAGGCAAGTGGGACTTCGTCAACCTGATGACGTATTCTTCCTACTATCCCGACAGTTGGCGTCCTTACTACGTCTACTTGCTCGAACGGGCGATGGCGCGCCTCTATTCAACTGAACGAGCCAGTCATCTCCTGGGGTTAGTCGGCGGCGGGATGCCTGGTGAGCCGGTTATGAGTTTTGCGGAGCTCGTGCGCGATGCGCGTATTAGCCGGGCATTGGGTGTGCGTGAGATCGCGGTGTTCCAACTCGACGGCGCGCTGCACGTATTTGGAGATGATTTTGTGCGCCGCTTGCATGAGGCCGTCAATGGAGAAGAAGCGATCGGGCCGGTGAACATTCCCTTTGCGCGGCCTGTGTCGATCCTGTTTTACGGAATTGCGGTGGCAGATGCGTTGCTAGACGGGCTTCGTTCGCAGACGTGGTTGTTTGGGTTATGGCTCGCCGTGAGCGGCATACTGATGTGGCGGATAACCCAAAAAAACCTCCGGGAGGATCTTACTATTCCGCCGCAATAGCCCACAACTCTGGCGGGCCGGCCTCAATCTGAAAGTCCAGCGACTTCAACCAGTCATCGCGTCCGGCTTCCAGTGTGAGGATCAAGAACTCCAGCATCTTGCGCGCATCTTCGGCGGAGACAACCGCCGGGATGAATGGCGCGCCGCTGGGGCGCGGGATGGCATTCAGCGTGGGCGGTTGCTTCAACATCTGCACGCCCACTTGCTTGATCGCCGCAATCGACAATTCCCAGGCGGGCACGCTCAGCACACGCGGCTGCGCCCAGAACTTGCGCGCCTCGTCGCTGCGATTGCCGCCCTGCGTTTCGCGCTTGATTAAATTGACGCTGCCCCTGAAGATCCACCACGGACGCCACGTTCCTGCTTTGGCCAGGTTAGTTTGCGCATACTGAATCTCAATGGATTGCGGACCGTCATCGGCCAGATGCAGACCCGCGCCGCACTGTTGGCAGGCGACCACCAGATCGTCATCGCCGGGCGCCAGGGCGTTTCCACACGACGGGCAGCGCACCACGAGCAACGTCATTCCAGCCATTTCTTGACCTCTTGCAGGTTGAAATTGTCCCCCACCAGCGAGTCCAGACTGAAGCCCGAATCTTTTTTGACGGCTTTGCGCGCCTCGCGATCGAGATGTTCCACTTCTTCGCCGTAACGGAACGATCGATAGCCTTTGAGGATCGCCAGAAAGCCCAGGACCGGCGGTATCAGCAACAAGGCCCAGGCGTCACTATCACTATCGCTTGCCAGGGCCATGGCTTGAAAGGCAAAAGCCGTGCCATGCACCAGCAGTAAGTTACCCACCGCCATGCCCGCCACCAAGGCACCCGCACGATATAAAATGTTGCCCGGCGCTTTGCCATACAAAATCTTGTTGTTCACCCCATCGACGACCACTTGGTAGCCACGGTTGCGATATTGATAACGCGCCACCCACAACGGGTAATACACGAGCGAAAGTCTTTCGCGCAGGATGTGAATCCGCTCCATAAAAGTGGACGATAGTCTTTTCTTGCTGCGCGCCACTTGTTGGAAATAGGCCGCCGCTTCGGACGCGGCCTCGGTGGACGATTCCGCGGCTTCGAAGATCATGCCCTCGGCGCTGAGCCGATCTTGATCGAACGGCTCGAAGTTCTTGCCCCGCAATGGCACGCAATTTACGCCGAACTCCGAGACGTCCACCGCCGCGTCGTTCCAGTGCATCTCTTCCAGCACTTCCACTTCCACCGGCTTGGTGCTGTCCTTGTCTTTGCGCACCCGGCCCAGTCGCCACCCGGCCACATGCGCCATCACCCGCCAGAACGGCAGATACACCAGGAAGAGTTCCTGTATCGCGGCCTTGCGCTTTAGATCGCCCGCCTTGTTCATACCGTTGAAGAAACCCGTCACGGTCTGCTGGGCCTGATCGCGTGTGACCACACGTCGCAATTGCCAGCGGCGCACGCCGCGATCGCCCTGCACAAACAAACGCTGCCGGCACGCGGGACACGTTACCAACCGCGCGCCCTCCGGCACCGGGACCGTATTAGCACAAGCGGGGCAGGTGAGTCCTTTGGATGAGGGATCAGTCATAGCATTTCACACCTTGGCCGAAACCGCCACCGCCAGTGAGAAGAACAAAACAGCCAGCAGCGGCGCGCCGATCACGAATAGACCGAAATGAATGAACAGCGACAGCAACGCCAGCACAAAATACGCAACGAACGCAGCTGCGCCAATCGTCACGTAGGGCACTTCCCATTTGGCCGGATAGATGTTGGCAAAGACTTTGCTGGTGGCCGCATCAACGATGGCCGTGTAGCGTCGTTTATTGAAATCATACTTGCACAAATAGAGCGGCAGATGCACCAGCGCTGCTTCGCGAATATTCTCCGGCGCAATGTGCTGATCATCGATCAACCACTGCTGCATCGTTTCAAAGGGCACGCTGGGCGAAACGATGGTGCCGCCGGCGTTGGCCTCAAATGGCACCAGATCGGAGGGAGGAATGTTGAGACGTTCGAGTTCGCTCACGGAGAGCGCCGCGGCCGGTTTCAACAACACCCGTTCCTCGCGCTGTACGGTGGCGCGCACCAGCCACATGGGGAAATATTCAAAGGACACCGAATCGATCTTGGCTTTGCGGTCCAGGTCTTTCACCGTAGCATTGCCCGCCATCCAGCGATGCAAGGCGGCCCGCGCGCCGTCTTCGCGCACGGTGGGGCGCACCAGATAGTGAAAGACGGCGCGCGCTTTGTCGACAAAGTTCGTCGCGCCGCAAAAACGGCACGTCACAAACGGTTGACCCTGTTCCACCGCCAGCGGCGCAGCGCACTGGCGGCAGTTGATGGATGTGGCAGCAACCTGATCGGTCACGAAGTGCCCTCCTCGTTAAATTTCAACCGTCAACGTCTTGCCCTTGAACGTGACCTTGTCACCCTTCACCAGCTTGCGGCCACGCCGTGTCTCGATCTTACCGTTGACCCTGATCTCGCCGTCTTGAATCATCTGTTTGGCCGCGCCACCGGTATCCACCAGATTCTGCCACTTCAAGAATGAATCAAGCTTAATGTAGTCTTCGGTGATAGGCTGAGTGCTAGGCATGAGTCCCCTCTTCGCAAGTAGTCGGGGGTTAGTGTAACGCAGATTGCCGCTGGTGCAAAGCTGACAGAGCGGCGTCTGGCCGGCACGGCAAGCTGATCTGCAACAGCGTCCCGTGCTCCGTTTTACTGCGGGCGGCAATTGATCCACCGTGTGCTTCGACGATGCTCTTCGCAATCGCCAGCCCCAGGCCCGATCCGCCGCTTTCCCGTGCGCGCGACTTGTCGGCGCGATAGAAGCGATCGAACACGTGCGCTACATCCTCTGGAGCAATGCCGCTGCCGGTGTCGGCCACCTCGATCGTCACGCTCGCCCGATCGGAGCGGGCCACGATCGTGATCGTGCCTTGCGGGGGAGTATACCGCAAGGCATTGGAGATCAGAATCCCAACGGTCTGTTGCATCCGGTCGGGATCGACCTCGACCACGGGGAGATCAGGTTCGATTTCCGCTTGCAGAGTTATCTGCTGTGTGGCGGCCTGCGCTTCAAACGAAGTGATCGTGCGTTGAATCAATGCGCCGAGATCGGTCGTGCGTTTCTCCAAGGGCAGCTGACCCGCTTCGGCCAAGGCCAGCGTGCGCAAATCCTCCACCAGGCGCGTGAGCAAATTGACTTGATTTAACACGGGATTAAGATGCTCGGCGTCGAACGGATACACGCCGTCGAGCATCGCTTCCAGATTGCCACGCATCACCGTGAGCGGCGTGCGCAGCTCGTGTGCGATGTCAGCCGTCATATCACGGCGCACGCGTTCAGACTGCTGCATGTTGCCCGCCATCGTATTGAACGCTGCGCCCAGTTCACTGATCTCGTCCGATCCCAACCGCGAGGCACGATCATCCACCACGCGCACACTCAGATCGCCCTGCGCCAATTGATGCGCCGCGGCAGTGAGCCGATCGATCGGGTAGGTGATGCTGCGAAAGACGAAGAAGCCGACGACCAACGCGGCGATCAGCGCGACGAGGCCGCCGATCAACACCGCGCGATTGACACGCCCTAATGCAGCTTGCTGCAGGTTGCTCTGCCCGTGCCCCAGCATGCCATTCGGACCCATCAGCATGCCCTGACCCTCGCCGCTCATCATCATTTGATGGAACTCACTGGCCGTGACCTGATTGGCAAGTATGACCACCGCGCCCAGACCGATGGCGACGACCAACGCGAAAGCCAGCATGAGTTCCCAAAAAAGGCTTAGCTTCATGAAGAGTTACCCTGTCACGCCAGGCGTGTCACCTTATCATTGAACTTGTAGCCCACGCCATAGACGGTCAAAATATATTTGGGGTCGCGTGGCTCATCGCCCAGTTTCTGTCGCAAGTTCTTGATGTGCACGTCGATACTCCGTTCGTACCCCGCGTAGGCTTCGCCCTGCGCCGCGTCGAGTAGCTCCATGCGCGAAAAGGCGCGGCCGGGTTGAGAAGCCAGCGCCAGCAAAATATTAAACTCGCTCGGGGTGAGTTCGATCAAGCGGTCGTGTAGCTGGACTTCGTGCTTGCGCGGATCGATCGAGAGCGCGCCCAGCGTAATGAGTGACGGTTGTTCGGAGACGGGTGTCGAGCGGCGCAGCACGGTACGCACGCGCGCCACCACCTCGCGCGGGCTGAACGGCTTGACGATGTAATCGTCCGCGCCGATCTCAAGGCCGATCAACCGATCGGTTTCTTCGACGCGCGCCGTGAGCATGATAATGGGCACGTTGCTCTCGCGCCGGATCGTGCGGCAGACATCCAGGCCATCCAGCTGCGGCAAGTTGAGATCGAGCACAAGCAGATCCGGCTGCTCGTGTCGAAAAGCGGCCAGGGCCTGCTGCCCGTCAGAGGCCGTGATCACCCGGAAGCCGCTCTGCTCCAGATAGGCGCGCACCACTTTGACAATATCCAGTTCGTCATCGACGACAAGGATCTTCTGGCTCATGGGTTGTATCTTACCACGAGGGCTGTGTAAAGCGTAAAACGCAAAAGGGCGACTGCGTGAGTCGCCCCCTTGCAAGTGGACAAATACCAATCAGCCTTGCGGGCCTGTGGGTTGCTGCCAGTTCTGCATCATCCCGTGGCCGCCCATCATCCCGCGCCCGTGCAGCATGCCAGGACCAAAACCTTGCTCGAAGTTGAACATCGGCATATCCTCCAGGTGGTCGAGCATCCAGTTGGCTTGATCTTGCGTAAGCACGCCTTGCTCAACCAGGTCGGTCAACGCAGCCTGGTGCGCATCCCTGGCAGCTTGCTGCAAATCTTCCAACTCCACGCCCTGAGCCTCGGCCAATTGCGCGATGGTCTGACCGTTCTGTACAGCCTGCGTCAATTGTTCATAGGTCAGATCCAATTCCTGGGCAATGGCGGTCCAGACCTGTTCGTGCATGCCACCGGCAGCCATCATGGCTCCGTGCATGGGCATGGTGCCAGTGTAAGTGCCAGCACCCATCATGCCATGCATGCCGCGACCGCCCATCATCCCGCCGCGTCCCATCATGCCGTTGGGCATTGTCCCACTAAAAGGGCAGGTATAACCGCTTACCGGACATGCCGCATTTGGCTGATTGGGTCGAGTGCCGCCCTGAGCCGAAGCCAGCACCACATTCCCCAGCGCAATCACTGCCACGATCGTTAAAACAATCATCAAAACTTTCTTCATGTTACGCCTCCATGCGTTTCAATTCTCATGCTTTTCAATTATATGGAGAGTGTAGCAGGAACTTGTTAGGAACTTGTGAAGACGGCGTAGGCGCTTTATGAAGATTGCCCGGCCGGGTCATCCTTGCCGATTTTAGCGAAGCGGACGATGAGCTGCTGTGGACGAATGGCCGACTTGCCCTTTACCCGCACTCTCGCCAGTTGCACGTATTTCTCGATCATTTCGTAGCCGAGGTAACTACGACCCAGCCGTCTGGCGACTTTCAGGGTCTGTCCCGAGCCTGCAAACGGATCGAGTACGAGGTCATCTTCATACGAATAGAGTCGAATCAAACGATCGGGGATTTCTTCAGGGAACGGACAGGGATGATCGATCATAGCGGGCGGCACCGGCGCGATATGCCAGACGTTGTTGGCAAGGTCCATGGTGAACAGCCGGTTGATCGGAAAAGCCGATTTTTTCTTTTCGCTTTCGGAGTGTTGCTTGTAGATCGGCAGGCCCGGCTTGCGAAAAATCAAAATGTATTCGGTCATGATATTGGGATAATAATAGCCGGGATAGGGTTTCTGGATCGTTACGCCAGCGCGCTTCACACCCGCCGTGCACTTGTGCCAAATGATATCCTGATGAAACGCCCAGCCTGTTCGGCTGAGCCGCGCGATCAGATCGAAGGGTACCGGGTAGTGCTGTCCATTGAGCAGGACGGTGCCAATCACAATCGCGCAGAAACCGCCAGGCCGGGTCACGCGCCGGACTTCATCAAAGGTGCGTTCGAGCCAGGCCAGATAGTCCTCGTAATCGGAGTAGCCCTGCGCATATTTCCGCGTTCGATAGTGCTGCGCTTTGTCCGACGCGTGAACGTCGTAATCGATGGCGTTCCAGTACGGCGGCGAAGTTACCGTCAACGCCACGCTGTCATCGTCCAACTCACGCATGTTCTCGCACGAATGGGCATAAATCCGATTGACCCTCATCACTCCTCCAATCTCCTGCTTTCAACCGTCAACTTCCAACGCCCAAGTTTAGCTGAAATCAGTAGGAAGAGCAAGACCTGGAAAAGCAGGTTGGGGAGATTTGTGCGTTTTCGGATTGATTCGCCCCCCAAAGCCAATCCGTGCTATACTGAAAGTAGCCAATACCATCTCCTCCGTTGAGTGGCACCTGCACCAGCTTGTACATGTGATTTTTGTCATATATTCCAATGATGGACGTCACTGACTTTGTGTATAAGATCAATCGACAATATGAGAACTGGGTTAAATACCCCATAACCCTATAGGGTGTTTAACCTACGCCAAAAGAGGAAAGGGCCTGTATTCCACCGACAGCGGTTGCTGCTTTGGGGTGAGATACATCCAGCCCTTCTTACTCCACACTCAGGAGGTGCTTAACGAATAACTTACTTCAATCGTTTTCCCCGTTGCCGTACGACCCTTAAGGTTTTTAAGGAGGAAGGGCTATGTCGAAAAAGTTCATATTTGTTGGGCTACTGCTGGTGGGTATATTACTTATCGTAGCTGCCTGCGCGTCGCCTACGCCAGTGCCTACGTCAGCTCCCACACAGCCGCCCGCCCCTACTCAACCGCCTGCGCCAACACCTGTTCCACAACCGACGGAACCGCCGCTAGCCGTTCCGTATGAGGAAGAATGGAAGAGCTCAGGCCACGCGGATGTGGGGGCAGAAGCTTTCGTCCACTGGAACGAGGAAGATCCAGCCGAAGTCCCGACGAGCTGCGCCAAATGCCACAGTTCCGCCGGTTACCAGGACTTCCTCGGAGCCGATGGTTCTGAAGCCGGCAAGGTGGACAAGACGCATCCTGCGGTTGGCAACCCTGGCGTCGAATGCCAGGCCTGCCACAACGAAGCCACCCTGGTCAAAACCAGCGTAGTCTTCCCGTCGGGCATCGAGATCACGAACCTGGGCGATGAAGCGCGCTGCATGGAGTGTCACCAGGGCCGTGAATCCAAGGTGAGCGTCGACCAGCAGATTGCCGACTTCAAGGCCGAGGATCTGGATGCCGCTCCTGCACCAATGGTTACCGAAGGCGTCACGCGCACTTTTGGCTTCCGCAATGTCCATTACTTTGCCGCGGCGGCGACGCTCTACGGCACCATGGCCAAAGGTGGGTACGAGTATGATGGCAAGACGTACGATGCCAAGAACCAGCACGTAGAAGGTTACGACACCTGCGTAGGGTGCCACAACCCGCACACGCTGCAAGTCAAGGTCGAACAATGCGCACAATGCCATGAAGATGTGGCGACCGTGGAAGATCTGAAGAAGGTCCGCATGGTCAGCTCAGCCAAGGACTATGATGGCGATGGCAACCTCGAAGAAGGCATGGCCGAGGAAATCGCCGGCCTGCAAGAGGCGTTGTACGCTGAAATCCAGAAGTACGCCAAGGATAAAGCTGGAGCCGGCACCGTGTATGACGCGGCGACTTACCCATACTTCCTGTTAGATGCTGATGGCGATGGCAAAGCCGACACAAATGATCAGGGCGCTGCCCGTGGCTATAACAAGTGGACGCCGCGGATGTTAAAGGCCAGCTACAACTATCAGGTTTCTAACAAGGATCCCGGTGCGTTTGCTCACGGCAACAAATACATCGTCCAGCTGCTCTACGACTCGATCGAGGACCTGGGCGGCGATGTGAGCAAGCTGGCGCGCGATGATGCCGGTCACTTTGCAGGCAACACCCTGCCATTCCGCGATTGGGA
>JAUQXC010000884.1 GCA_030834825.1 Thermoflexales bacterium | reverse complement strand
CGGAGAGTACGAGCAAGCGCTGGAAGCTTTCTCGCTGGCGTTGAAAGACAACCCCAATACGGCCCGCCTGCATTATCTGCGCGGCATGACCTATGCCTGGCTGGAAGACTATGAGAACGCACTCGTCGATCTCAACCGGGCGATCAAACTCACCCCCAAATACACAGAAGCCTACTATGAGCGCGGCATGGCGCACTTTTACCTGGGGAACTACGGCCTGGCTGGCGACGACTTCGATCAAGCGCTAAAACTTGACGCAGAATATCCGGATGCCTACGTGGGACGTGGTTACACCTACTACGTGGTGGAAGATTACGTGCGCGCGTTGGCCGATCTCAACCAGGCCGTGCAGCTGGACAAAGCCAATTTCGAAGCCTATTATGGGCGCGGGCTGGTTTACTACGATACCAGTGAATACCTCAAAGCAGCCAAGGATTTCTCCAAGACGTTGGAGTTGAATGACGAGTGGGTCGCTGCCTATTACCGGCGCGGGCTGGCGCACTATGAACTGGCCAATCTGGCGGCCGCACATGAAGACTTCGATCGCGCGATCGAGATGGAGCCGGAGTATATCGATCCTTACTTTGATCGCGGTGTCCTGCTGCACGATCTGGATCAATATGCGGAAGCTCTCGCCGACCTGGATGTAGTGGTGGAAGCCTATCCAGAAGAGAGCGTAGCCTATCTCTGGCGCGGCATCGTCCATACCAAGTTGAACGAAACCGAAAAAGCCATCGCCGATCTGGAACAGGCAGTGAAGTGGAGCATCAATGCTGCCGTGCGTCAGGAAGCCGAAGAACTGCTCAAAGAATTGAAGGGCGAGAAACGGCCGACCTCGTAGATGCTCGCCAGCGGCAAGAAAATTCCAGCCAAACTCGCCTCACGGCAGGCGTATCCGCCACCGAAGGACAAATGATGAACAGGTACTTGCTGTGAAACCAGATGAGATTTTCTTCCGTGACGTGACCGATGATCCTGAAGCCGCCCAGCAGGTAGCCCAACGTGGACCGGAGCTGCGGGCGGCCTTGTTGACGTGCGGCTTCACACCGGTGGGCCTGGCCGAATTTCGGGCGCCCGGCCTGGCTCCTCAGCTGGAAATGCTGGCCGCAACCAATCCCGATGCGGAGCTGGTGCAGGACGCAGTCGCAAACGGCGAAGTAGACGAGGTCATGACCGCCCCCAATCGACGCGCTCTGGCGGCGGTCGAAAATGCCTTCGGCGGCCCGGTGGTCAGCCTGCGTACTTTGCTGGAAGACGGCCGCATCGTTGAGACGACCATGAAGCCGGTCCGCCCTCCCCAGAACCTCGATCCCTTTGGCACTATGCTGACAGGAAACACCCACTCAACAAACTTGCCACTGCAAGCCACGGCCAAGTTGATGCAACTCGGCACGGGCAAACTGCCATTGTGGCCACGCGGTGATTGGCCGCGTGCCGGATATCAGGTCGAATTGGTCGACACCCGCGATGTCAGTCTCCTCTGGCAGCATCATCAGCAACGCCTGGCCGACAGCGGACAGAACCAGTCAGCCGAGATTCGTCCGCACACCACCTTGCCCCTCTACTTCTGTTTCAGTTGTCGCACGAATGAAGTCCAAGCGCATCACGCCAAATGGATTGGGTATTTCAACAGGGCGGTCTTGGTCCTCTTTCTGCTGGCGCTGCCGCTCACGCTGATTGTCATGCAGCTATTGGCGGATGCGCTGAAACCGCTGAAGGCGGCGTCCGGGGGAACGGTGCTGTTGATCCTTGCCCCGATCCTGTTTATGCTGGGTGTGGCCGTGGCGGCGATGTTGTTGATGGGTTTGAGCAGAACAATCTTAAGCCCGCAGATACGCGGCCCCCGACTGCGCTCAGTGCCCGACTTACTAGCCGAGGTTCAGCAGCGCATGACGGCCACACCTCCGCCGCCGCCCGTTTTAACGGAACGACAACAAAAGGCCCTGGCTGATTTCAAGCGTATTCAGGAGCGGTTCCAACCGGCTTCATCCAGCCGGGTAAGAACATCCCTACAGCTGATCTTGGTCGGAGCCATGCTGGGTATCCTGACCAGCGGCAGGCCTCAGGCCACGACCGTGGACGCGTTGTTAGGAATATTGGGACTCAATCTTGTGGTGGGTGCATTGGCCGCCAGTTTTTGGAGCTCCGGGCTTAGTCTGAAAGCAAAGCTGGCAGCAGGCGCTTTGACGGGCGGATTGCTCACGCTCAGCCACCATTTGGCCCTGTATCAACTGTTGGGGCGTACCGGATCAATCATCGTAGCCGGCATACTGGGTGTCATCCTTTGGAGCGCTATTTATTGGCTCCTGCAACGCCGGATCGGTAAGTTACAGTAACTGGCGTTTCAGTTTAAGGCGAGATAGTAAAAAGAGTGTCTGGCACCGCACTTTACGCTCAGCCGATTGGCACCACCTGCGAGTGCCGGCGCGGGAATAACGTCTCGAACACAGCGGCCGTTTCATCCTGCGCCCAGCAATCGGGATACATGTAACGTAGATCGCCTAACGAGCGGCGACCGAATAACAATTGCAAGAAGGTGTAGGGCGCAAACATCGCGTCGGCATGGTCATCGGACAGCCACGGCTCCGCGCTGATCTTCCCTTGCTCGATCTTTAGTTTGAAACCACGCACGCATTCCGTCACTTTGACCTCACCCGAGAAGCCGCTCAACGCCGATTGCGCCAGACGCCTTTCCAATACCGGCCCAACATGATTGAGGAACTTCGGCACATCGGCCACGCGCATGTACCACGCGTAGGAGGGTGTGGTTTTATGGAACGCTTCGGGCGCAGCTTCAAAGATGGGATGTTGCTCGCCCAGCTCAAAATGCAGAGTGGGCAGCGGCTTCTGCTGCGCCGCTGCGACGAGCTCCGCTTCTGCCTTCAACCAGCGCAGCGTAGCAGGCAACAACGCCCGCAGTGACTGCCCCTCAACCACGCTGAACAGGCGCACCGGGAACATTTCGCGCCACGATAATTCGCGTGAAGTTCGAATCACGCCCACGGCACGGCCTTCGCACGTCTCGATGACGTGCAGCGCCTGATACGCTACGGACTGCGGTGACGCATCGAACATGGACCTCTTCCACTCTGCCGCCGAGCGCGGACAAGCCACCAGTGAGCGAGCGCAATCGCGATCGTACAATTCCATCACCAGCGGCAGATCGTCCAACGTCACCAAACGGAATCGATAAGTTTCCGTCTCGCCATCCTTCAGCGGCGCGATCAACGACGGAGACACGCAGCGCCCGCCATCCAGATCGATGGCATACTCGTAACCAAACTGGCGGTAATACCACGGAATACCGGTAATGCCCTGCGCCAGATGACCAGCCGCGTCGCTCTTGGCGTGCAGCACGTCGAACTGCGCGCGCACCAGCCCCCGGCGTCGATAGGCCGGATCGGTCCCCACGGCTTCAGGCCGCCCAACGGGAAACGGAATCCCATCGAACGTCCACGTCTGCGGAATCAAACACATCGACGAAACGATCTGCTTCGTCGCCGTGTCTTCCACCACGGTTACGTTGTCCGGCCCGCAGGTGGGATGCGCTGGCGAGGCGAATTCGCGCGTCCATCGCGCCACGAACGGACTGCCGTGAATGCGACCGTTAAACTGCGCTAAGACCTCAATGTCATCCTCTGTGGCAAAGCGCAAGATCAGGTTGTCGCCCAGCTGGTAAGCCGTCGTCGTTCCGGTTTGTTCAAGCAGCATGGTTTTCTCCTATGGTGCTGTCACGCAGCACGGATCACTTTTTGATACACCAACAATCGCAGCACGATCGACATGCCGGCCTTCAAATACAACCGCTCGGCCCCGGTCAGGCTGGTGCCATCCACACCAAGGCCCACCTTGTAACGTCCACGCCGATAAAACTCGCCAAAACCGTACAGCAACAGCGCCAATCCCAGGCCGCGTCGCCGCCAGGCTGGTCGCACGCCCAGATAACGGACGTGTCCCTCGTCCTCCAGGCCGGGACGCCGCCAGCGGCTTAGGATCAACCCCGCGATCGCGTTGCCTTCGACGGCCAGGAACCAGTAGGGCAGGTCCTCTTCACCCGCGCGATCGATGAAGTAGTAGCGCCACTTGTCGTAGGTTAACCGGGTATGTCCCCATTCGTCGGCCATGGCCTCTTCCCACGCTTCATACAAAGCGCGATCGTCTTCCCCCAGTCGAAAAGGTCGAATGACGATCCCCGCAGGCACACACGGTTCCGGCGGCGGTTGGGTCATCTCGATCAGCAAACGCAGCCAGGTGCGGATGTGCCGGTAGCCAAATTTCTCGATCCGTTGGCGTAGCGCCGTGCTTTGTTCATAGACCCAGCCATGATCGATAGTCACCGGCACATTCTGCGGCGCATGCGCCATGGCCTGTTGCGCACGCTCATCAAGGCAGTGCAACAGATACTCGCCCAGACCGGTGTCGATCAAATCGGGGCGCACCCAGGAAGTCACCTCATAAGGCTCAGGCGGCGTTTCTTCGTAAAAGTCCGCATAGCCCACCACCTGATCGGCCGAGTCAGTCACCAGCCACGCATCCGTATTGAGGTGAAAGTCGTCATCTCCCCACTGCCGATTGATCGACTCAATCGAGTAGTTGCGCAGGCCGATCTCGGCTTGCGAGCACGCATTCATCAAGTCCAATACGCCTGTCAGATCATCTGACGTGGGGCGACGGACCGCATAACCATCAGGAAGTTTGTTCATGATAAGTCCTTTCATTGTGACGCTTGACGCGATTCTTTACGCTTCGCGCAGCACTTTTTGATAGCGCAATGTTTCGTAGGCACGCTGCATTCCGGCGCGCACATACAACCGATCGGCTCCCGTATAGCTGGTGGCATCGACCCCCAGGCCGGCACCACGCTTGCCGCGACGATACATTGCACCAAAGGCCGCCTGCAGCAGCGCCAGTCCGATCCCGCGCTTGCGCCAGGGACGGCGCACCGCCAGGTAACGCACCGTCGATCGATCCGGTTCACCCACTCGATCCCAGCGGCACAACGCATACCCGACGATGGTCTCGCCCTCGATGGCCAGCAACCACGCAGCGGGATCGAAGTTTACTTCAGCCTCGATGAAATAGTACAGCCACTTATCGAAGGGCAGCGGCTTAGCCTGTCCCCATTCGTCGGCCTGAGCTTCAGCAAAGGCCTTGTATACGGCGCGCTCTTCAACGCCGCGCCGAAACGATCGGATGGAGATGCCGTCCGGCAGTTGCGGTTCTGGCGGCGGCCCGGTAAACTCGATCGCCATGCGGTAGAAGCTGCGCTCACACGCATAACCGAATTTCTCCAGGCGTTGTTGGGCCGCGTGATCGCCGCTGTACACATAGATGTGCTCGAGCTTGACCGGCGCATTGGCCGGCGCACGCGTCAACGCCTGCGCCGCACGCCGATCGATCCACTGCAACAGCGCCTCGCCCACTTGCGCTGCCCGGCACGCTGGATGCACCCACGTATCGACATCATGCGTGGAGGGCGGCGTTTCTTCCATGAATTGCGCAAACCCCACGGGCATCCCGTCAGGCGCATGGACCAATACAGTATCCGTCTCCAGCTTCACGTCGCCGGAAGCCCAGTAGCGGCCAACCGCTTCCAGCGTCGCGTCGTCTTTGCCCCCCGTCACTCGCGTGACAGCATTCATCAAATCGACGACGCTATTGAGATCATCCGGCACGACGGGCCGAAAAGTATAACCGGCCGGCAATTGAATGGTCATGGTCTCCTCCTCTGGCTGATGCTTTAAGCAGTGCGTATTACTTTCTCATAAGTGTCATAGCGCTTCGTCACCTGCATCCCCGCCTTTTCGTACAGCCGTGTCGCACCGGTCAGGCTCTGTGCATCCACGCCCAGGCCCACGGCACGATCGCCGCGTTGGTAGAACTCGTTGAACGAGTGCAGCAGCAGCGCCAAGCCCAGGCCGCGTTTGCGCCAGGTGCGCCGCACAGCCAATTGGCCCACCCAGGCGACATCCCGATAACGATTGACGACGACCCCGGCGACCTCATTACCCTCAAAGGCCATGAAGGTCAACGTGGGATCAAAATCTTCCGTGTGCACCACCGCCTGCGCCCAATCTTCAAAGGATCGTGGCACATGGCCCCAGTGATCGGCAAACGCTTCTTCGACCGTGGCATGCACCACGCGCTCATCCTGATCGCGCCGTAGGGTACGCACGGCGATCCCGGCAGGCCACACCGGCCGATCGGGCGGCGCGGTCATCGCGATCTCCATCCGCCAGAACTGTCGCACCAGCGCGAAGCCTTCCGTCGTGAACATGGCGCCGGCATTTTGATCGACTGCGGCCGTGTTGCCGCGCAAGCTGATTTGTCCGGCTGTTTGCATTTCGGCGACGCGCTGTCTGGCATGTGCTTCAGCCCAGCGAATGAGTATGGTTCCCAGACCGCGCCCAGCTTCGCGCGGATGGACGTAACCGTCGAATTCCAGGTGCTCTTCGCTCCGCGGATAGACTTCTTCGTAGCCCACGATCAGTCCATCGGGCGCGACGATAACGCGCGCGTCCTGCTGCAGATCGAAGCGCGGCGCTTCCCAGTAATTCTGCATTTCCTCCAGGCTCGCATCGGTCGATCCATAGTCGGCGATGTCGCGCGCTGCGATCAGATCAGTCACACCTTGCACATCGGCTGTGACGGGTGGACGAATGAGGAAGCCCGAAGGCAATTGATAGGTCATAGTTTGTCACTCTTTCGGATACTCAGTAGCGCGAAGCGTCCCGTGGGACTCATTACGCGACCGTCTGCGTGCTCAACTCCACGCCGGGGCGCAGCTCTTTCTCGTAAGTGTTGTTCTTGCGATAGACACGCATGCCCGCTTTTTCGTACAGGCGCAGCGCGCCCGTGAGGTTGTAGGCATCCACGCCCAGACCTACGGCACGTTGGCCGCGCCGATATAGCTCCCCAAACGAATGGCGCAGCAAGGCCAGGCCCAGGCCCTGCTTGCGATACCGGCGCACGACACCCAACGATCCGACCCAGCCCATCTGCGCATCTTCTTCCGTCCATGGATCGCATAGGCTGATTCCCGCCACTTCATCACCCTGCATGGCCATGAACCACAACGCGGGATCGAAGCGTGGCTCGCCCATCCAATGCCGGAACATCTGCAAATCCTGCTCAAAGGGCCGCTCGACAAAACCCCAGTGATCGCGGAACGCTTCACGATCGGCCCACGCTACGGCCTCCAGATCCCGATCGGGATCGAACGGGCGCAGCGTGATGCCCTCTGGCCAGACAGGTGCGGGCGGTGCTTCGTTCATATCAATGCGCATGCGATAGCTATGGCGGATCAGATCGAATCCGGCCCCCACCATCACGTTGTGTGCAGCCGTGTCGAGGCTGTTGATCCAGTTCAGCAGAGCCACCCGCGCTCCCTCCGGCGCACGCGAAATCGAACGCCGGGCGCGTTCCTCCGCCCAACGCAGCAGCGCCGTGGCGAGGCCCCGCCCCTGATGGTTAGGGTGCACACGCCCCCACGTGTTGATGCGCGTGTGCGGATCGAACAGGTCCCACAGCTCCTGGCAGGCCGCGACCGAGCCGTCGGGGGCGATGACAACCTTCACATCTTCCGGCAAATTCAGCAGCGGTATTTCCCATTCACGCCGATAGCCCTCCAGCGTCACCTCATCGGTTCCGATCAATTGGCGTGAGTATACGTTAAACATCTCCACCGCTTCGGGCAGATCGTCCAACGTCGCACCACGCAGCACGTAGCCTTCCGGCAACCCATATTCAGTTGTTACTTCACGTTCAGCCAACATGATTTATCCTTTCAATCGCATCCTTCGACTCCACTGTTCCGCTCACGCCTTGCCCGCGAAGCGGGGGGCGCGCTGGGCGGGATGCTTTCAAGTACTGCTCGATCATCGTGATCGTCTGTTCCGTAGTCTCAAAGCGAATCCCAGCCATCCCGATCGCCTGTGCGGCCTCGACGTTCCCTTGACCATCGTCGATGAAGATGGCCTCAACCGGCCGCACGTGCAAGCGGTCCAGCGCCAGCTCGTAGATGTGCCGATCGGGTTTGGCGAGGCCGACCTCTGCTGAAAAGACCAGATCATCAAAAACCTCTTCGTTGACCCAGGCCTGTACTGCCCGGCGAGCCTCCGGCCACGCATTGCTGAGAATACCGGTTTTGTAGCGTGCCCGCAGCAAGCGGGCATACTCGATCAATTGAACATTCCATTCGGCCCCGGAAAAGTAATCTTCTCCCAGCGCAGTCGCGGCGGTGGGGTCCAGCGAAAAGTGACTCGCGACAGCGGCCCACACTTCAGCCTGACTGGCCAGCCCGACAACCGCTTGCTGTGAAATCGGCAGCTGCCAGACGGTTGAACCTAAAGCACCCACCGCCAGACCCAACCGTTCTTCCCAGTACCGGTGCCTGGATTTGTCCGGCTGGTGAAACAGGACACCACCGACGTCAAAGATCACCGCTCGAATGGGCATAAGACTCCTGTCTTGAGGCTCAGGCTTCGATTCGTTTCTCAAACTGAATGTAGCGCTTGATCGGCTCGAAGCCTACGCCTTCATACACGCGCAGCGCACCGGACAGGTTCGCGGTATCCACGCCCAACAGCGCGTGCTGCAAACCCTCGGCCTTGAAGGCATGCAGGGTCGCACAGAGCAGCGCCGTCGCCACACCACGCTTGCGCCATGGACGGCGCACGGCCAGTTCTTCAATCCAGCCCTCATGGCGACCATGCCGCGCATTCTCTTCCAGGCTGATGCCGTTGAGGCTGAAGCCAGCGACTTCGGCGCCCGCCATCACCACATAGGTCAGCTCGGGCCGAAAACTTGATCGCTCGATAAAGAACTGCTGCCAGTCTTCGGCGGTGACCGCTTCGAAGGACCAGTGATCGCGAAAAGCTTCGTTAAAGGCCGCATGGACGGCGGCGCTGAGCTCGGGTGTGTAGACGCACAGCGCCAGATCGCCCGGCAGCTGCACCGCGGGAATTGGTTCGTTCAAATCGCGTTGCATACGATAGAAGTAGCGCACGCTGCCGAAGCCGCGCTGCTCCAACTGCGCTTGCCGCTTCGTCTGCGTATCTTGAATGCTGGAACGCATTTTATGCGCCGCAGTACCGGCGACCAGCGAAAGCCGCTGTCGTCCGCGTTCTTCAGCCCAGTCGAGTAACGCTTCTTCCAGTCCACCGATCCGTTGAGTGGGATGCACTTCAACCGATAAAAAGCAGCGCACTTCATCTTCCGGTTGCTGATTCTGAAAGGTGCGTGCCAGGCCTGCGATCTGCCCATCGCGTGTGAGGGCTAGCAGAGCATCGATCTCAGGATTGCTCCAGGGATCGTCAAACTCGCGTTGTAGATCGGCTAACGCATTGACGAGGTTGCGCTCATCAGCCTGTTCTACCGCCAACAACATCTCGTAGAGCGCCGGAAGATCCTCCCGGCGCAGCGCTCGGAATTCGAAGTCAGGTAAGGCCGGTGGTGCCGGCAATTCCAAAGTTGAATCAAAGTTTTGGGTAAACATGATCAGGCTCCTCTGCTCAGTCACTCACACATCCACTCATATCCGGCAGCGGCTTCTCATACGTTAGGAAACGCATTGTCACGCGGTAACCCAGGCTTTCATACAGCTGCAGTGCTCCATTGGGATTGTCGGCGTCTACGCCTAAGCCGACTTCAGTCATGCCTTGTTCCTGCAGCAAGCACATACTCCGCGCGATCAACGCTTTAGCCAGCCCTTGCTTGCGCCAGGGCCGCCGCACACAGATATCCTCCGTCCAGCCGCGCAGACGCTTGAATTCTGCGTTGTAGTCGCAATCGATGAAGTTGAGCACTGTGCCTGCTACTTCATCACCGGCCCAGCCCACCTGCCACAAGTGCGGTTGGAACTGCGGGCTATTGATCCAACGCAGATAATCTTCCTCGGTCGCTTCGCTGTGTCCCCAGTGATCACGAAACGCTTCATTCAGCGCGGCATAGACCTGGCGATACTGTTTTGGTGCGACCGGCCGGACTTCCACCCCGCCTGGTAATGGCAGGTCAGGAATGGATTCATCCAGAGGACGCGCCATCTCAAAACCATACCGCACGGCTGCATATCCTTCACCCTCAAACAGCGCCTTTCTCCCGGCTTGTTGATCGGACGCGAACGATCGAAAAGTGCGCGCGCCTGAACCGGGTTGTGTCGCCGCCATCTCGCACAAGCGCCGCTCGGCCCAGTGCAATAACGCGCGGCCGATGCCTCTCCGCCGCCACTGCGGCAGCACACTTCCCACGCTCACGTACAAGCGAGCGCCATCGTCCAACAACCGCGACCATACCCGCGTCGTCGCGACAGGTTGACCGTTGATCTCAGCAAACAAGATATCCCGGTGCGGATCGAAACCGGTCAAATGCGCAAAGTGGTTCTTAGCCCACTCAAAAGTAAGCAGGTCTTCCACTCCGTCAGCGGCGTTGCTGGCATTCCCTAGGTCAACCAGAACTTGATAATCCGCTTCTGAGCGAAACGGGCGGAATGTCAACCCAACGATGGATGGCGCATCCGCCAGAGAGATTTGATCGCTAGTTTTTTCAAGCAACATGATTCAGCTCCTTTTCACGCATTACGCCTTACTCGTTGCACAGCACGTTACACGTCACCGGCTTCGTCGGCCATCCGCACAATCTTAGGCAGGAAGCGGCCCAGCACTTCGACCAAGTCTTCCTGCGCGGCGATGATGGCTTCGATCGGTTTGTAAGCCTGCGGCGCCTCGTCGATCGCACCGCCCAGCAGCGTCACGCCGCGCTCGCGCAGATACTCATCGCGGCTCGTGCGTGTGATCGATTCCTCGGCCCGGGTGCGGCTCATCAGGCGGCCCGCGCCGTGTGAGGCCGAATTGATCGACTCGTCCTGGCCACGCCCACGCACCAGATAACCCGCATCACCCATCGAACCGGGAATAATGCCCAGCACGTTTGGGCCGGCGGGCGTCGCGCCTTTGCGATGGACGATCACATCGCGCCCATCACGCAGCGTTTCGCGCCAAGCAAAGTTGTGATGATTCTCGATCGCGGCCGCTTCCTTCAAGCCGGCCGCTGCGGCCACCCGCCGATGGATTACGGCATGATTCGCAGCGGCAAACCGCCCGGCCAGTTCCATCGACACCCAGTATTCCTGCCCGATCTCAGAGTTGAGGTCGAGCCACGCCAGGTGCCGCACCTTCGAATCCAGGTTCGGGTGTTGCTGCCGCGCCAGCTCCGAATACGTGCTGGCGATCTTGAAACCGACGCCGCGCGATCCACTGTGGGACAACAGCGCCAGATAAGTGCCCGGCTCCAATCCCAACCGATCGTCCTTCTCGGGCAGCTCGAACGATCCCCACTCCACGAAGTGGTTACCCGTTCCGCTGGTGCCCAGCTGCGCCGGGGCTGCCTCTCGCAGCGACCGCAGCAAGCGTGTGGCTTGCCAGCCGGTATCGTCCAGCACTTCGTGATCGGGGCGTTCGTGCGCGTGCCAGTTTTCGCCACGCCCGAAGCGTGTCTGCTCCAACAGCGCTTTGCGGAACTGTCCCGGTCGCTGGCCCATCACAAACGGCGACACCTCATAGAGCGACAAGCGCATACGACAGGCAATGTCCACACCCACCGCGTACGGAATCACCACGTTCTCCGACGCCAGCACCCCGCCGATCGGCAGGCCGTAGCCTACGTGTGCATCGGGCATCAACGCACCTGCCACACTGATCGGCAAACGCATCGCCGCATCCATCTGCACCAACGCCTGATCGTCGATCTGCTCGCGTCCCCAGATGCGATAGGACAACGGCGCGTCACGCAGTGCTTCTTCGGTGAGGGCT
>JAUQXC010000883.1 GCA_030834825.1 Thermoflexales bacterium | reverse complement strand
ATTGAATTTCTGAGCAAGCCCTTTGCACAAGCGTTGCCGCCTGAGATGGCGCAACAATTAGCCGACAACCTGCAGTGGGTGCTGGAAAAAGGCGAACCCCGCTTGTATGAAACGACGCTGCAGTTGGACGAGCAGCGGCGTTACTACGAATCGCGCCTGGTGAAGATGTCGCAGGGCGATGTGCTGGGGATGGTGCGCGATGTAACCGATCGCAAAGCAGCCGAGCTGGCCCTGCAACAGCGTGAAGCTTATCTGCGCGCCATCCTGGACAACTTCCCCTATTGGTTCTGGTTGAAAGATACGGCCGGGCGTTACCTGGCGGCCAATCGAACTTTGGCGCAGGCGCTGGGCTTCAGCCAGGTGGAAGAGTTGATCGGCAAGACCGATTGGGAGGTCGTGCCGACGGTGGCGGCCAAGTTCAGCGCCGCCGATCAAGAGGTCATTGACAGTCGTAGCCAGAAATTCATGGAGGAGATCGTCATCGATGGTGGAACGGAGAAATGGTTTGAGACTTTCAAGTCGCCCATCTTCGACGTCCAGGGCAACGTGATCGGCACGGCTGGCTTCGCACATGATGTCACGGCGCGCCGGCAGGCAGAGGCGGCTATTCGTGAAAGCGAGGCGCTGTTCCGTTATCTGGCCGATAATGCGCCGGCGCTCATCGCCATGTCCGATGAAAACACGGTGGCAACTTACCTCAACCGGGCCTGGCGGGAATTTCGCGGGGACGTTCCCGCCCTGCCGCTCGACGACTGGTCGGAACGCATTCACCCCGACGATCGCCGCCGGTACTTGCATGAGTATCGATCGGCCTTGCACGCTCAACGCAAATTCATCATTGAATATCGTTTGCGCCGGAGCGACGGTCAATATCGCTGGCTGTTCGACACCGTGGTGCCGCGCTATACGGCCAACGAACGGTTCGCCGGCTTCATCGGCATCGCCATCGATATCACCGATCGGAAAAATGCCGAGGAGGCCCTGCGCCGCAGCGAAAGCCGCCTGCGGTTGCTCACGGACAACATGGTGGACAGCATCAATCAGCTCGATGCCCAGCAACGTCTGGTCTATGCCAGCCCGTCGGTCGAGCGGCTCTTTGGACATTCGGTGCGCGATCTGCTGGGTCGCCCGGTGTATGAATTTGTGCACCCGGAAGATACCTCGCGCCTGTACCATCAGATCTTGCTGGCCACTGAACTGCACACGTCGTCTTTGCGTTTGGAGTATCGTTATCGCCATGCCGCCGGCCACTATCTCTGGGTCGAATCCGAGGTGCGCCTGCTCTACGACGAGCACAACAACTTCCAGGGAGCGGTCTTTGGCTCGCGCGATATTTCGGCCCGGAAGCAGGCCGAGGCCGAACGCGAGCAGTTGATTACGGAGCTGGAAGACAAGAATGCCGAGCTGGAACGTTTCACGTACACCGTCTCGCATGATCTGAAGAGTCCGCTCATTACGATTCGCGGCTTTCTGGGCTTTCTCGAAAAGGATGCGGCGCTGGGTAACCGCGATCGGCTGCACGCCGATATCGCGCGCATTGTCGAGGCGACGACACGCATGCAGCAGCTGCTGGATGAGTTGTTGGAGCTGTCGCGCCTCGGTCGCATGAACAGCGCGCTGGAAGAGGTGTCTTTTGAGACGGTCGTGCGCGAGGCTGTGGCGCTGGTCCAAGGGCGCATCACGGCGCGCGGCGCGCAGGTGGAAATTGCCGCCGACCTGCCGCCCGTGTACGGCGATCGGGTGCGCCTGGTGGAAGTCGTGCAGAATCTGGTGGACAATGCGGTGAAATTCATGGGCGATCAACCGGAACCCCACGTGACCATCGGCCTGCTGGGGGTTGAGCGTTCCGGCATGCCGATCTTCTTTGTGCGCGATAACGGCTTGGGGATCGAGCCGCAGTATCACGAGCGCATCTTTGGCTTGTTTAACAAGCTGGATGTGAAGTCCGAAGGCACCGGCGTCGGCCTGGCGCTGGTGAAACGTATCGTCGATTTGCACGGCGGACACATCTGGGTGGAGTCGGGCGGAGCCGGCCAGGGTGCAACGTTTTTCTTCACGCTGCCGCGCCCGAGGTCCGCTTCACTCTCAAAGACAGCGTGATGCTTGCCCGCTTGTGACAGCTCCGCGGACTGTCGCTGTTCGCAGACGAAGAACAGAATCAGGTGGCGCGCACCTTGTTTGCGATCCAGTTGACGCGGTTGATCAGGCCGTTGATCGGGCTGACCCGGGCCAGCGGTATTGAAGGAGACTGTGATGAATCCCTCATCCATCCCCGTTGTCATCATGGCCGGTATTTCATTCTATGTGGGTCTTTACCATCTCTTGATCTATGGCCGGCGAAGACAACATCGTGAGGATCTCACGTTTGCCCTGCTGTGTCTGGCGACAAGTCTCTATGACGTCTTCTGCATCGGGCTGTACAACTCGTCGACCGTCGCTGAGGGTGCAGCGTGGCAGCGTGCGCAGTTCATCGCTCTGGCACTCTTTACGACGGTTTTCATGTGGTTTGTGTCCGACTATACGCATCATCCGCCAGGTCCAGGCCTATATGCTTTTTCAGCATTTTTTCTGGTGGCGTTCTTCATCCAGCTCATCGATCGAAGCGAGCTGACCTGGCTGCTCGCTTCACCGTCCATCAAAGAGGTGTGGCTGCCTCCAGGTTTCAAGATCATCTACTACGAAGCAACCTTTGGACCATTTACCACGCTGCAAAGTTTCACCGGCCTGGCGGCCAGCACTTATATCGTGGTGAACGGCCTGCGTTTTTACAGACGCGGCTATCGGCGCGAAGCCGTCCCGTTGCTGTTGGCCATGGGGTTGGTGTATGCCGCCGCCTTCAACGACACAGCCGTGAGCAATGGCCTTTATCATTTTGTCTACACCATTGAATACGGTTATATGGGCATGCTCCTTTTGATGGCTTACTCTCTCTCGAATACGGTCGTGGAAGCGGCCATGGCCAAAGAAGCCTGGCGGGCCAGTGAAGAACGCTTCCGCGCCCTGGTCGAGACAACCAGCGATTGGGTCTGGGAAATAGATCGGCATAATGTTTATACCTACACCAGTCCCAACGTCAGTGAGCTGCTGGGATACACGCCACAAGAAATTATCGGCAGGACGCCCTTCGACTTGATGCCCCCGGCTGAGGCGCAGCGGATCCGCGCCCTATTTCAGGAGTTCGTGAACCAGTCTCGCCCCATTGAGCGCTTAGAAAACACGATCCAATGCAAAGATGGGCGGCTCGTGGTCTTGGAGACCAGCGGGGTCCCCTTCTTCGATGCCAATAAAAAGTTATTGGGTTACCGCGGCATCGATCGGGATATCACTGAGCGCAAGCAGGCGGAGGAGGCCCTACGTGAAAGCGAACAGCGTTTTCGGCTATTCATGCAGCACTTCCCCGGTCTGGCCTATATTAAGGACGCGGCGACCCGGGTGCTGTTTGCCAATCAGGGATTTAAGGACTATCTGAATATCACGCCTGCAACGATTCTTGGCAAAACCAATCAGGATGTTTTCCCGGACGGGTTTGCGCAGCAGCTCACGGCGGACGATCGGCGCATTTTGGAAACGGGCGCCAGTGAAGTGATTGAGGAGCAATACGCCGGCCGTACTTGGTCAACGTATAAATTCGTCATTCCCCAAACCGACAAGCCCACCTTACTGGGTGGCTTCACGTTGGATATTACTGAACGCAAGCGGATGGAAGATGCCTTGCGCGAGAAGACGGCCGAGGTCGATCGCTATTTCACCACGGCGCTTGATCTTTTCTGTATTGCCGATACGGATGGATATTTCCGTCGACTCAATCAGGAATGGGAGTCGGCCCTGGGGTATTCGCTTCAAGAACTGGAGGGAAAGCGGTTCTTGGACTACGTCCATCCGGCTGATCTGGAGGCGACCCTGGGAGCAGTCTCAAGGTTGGCAGAACAGAAAGAGGTCTTGAATTTCGTCAACCGGTATCGGAGCAAGGATGGCTCGTATCGCTGGCTGGAATGGCGCTCGTCGCCGGTCGGCAAGCTGATCTATGCGGCAGCGCGCGACATTACCGAACGCAAGCAAGCTGAGGAGGCACTGCAAAAATCCAATGACCTATTGCGGGTGATCATTGAAACTGCGCCGACGGCCATCATCGGACTTGATCTGGAGGGGAAGGTCCATACGGTGTGGAATCAGGCCGCTGAAAAAATGCTCGGCTGGAGCGCGCAGGAAGTAATGGGCCACTTTCTGCCTAGCGTGCCTCTGGAAAAGGCGGAAGAATTCAAGCGCTTCCGTGACTGGATCCGCAGTGGGCAGTCTATGAATGGCATCGAAGTTCGCCGGCAAAAACGCGATGGTACGCCGATCGACTACAGCATCTATGCTTCACCGTTGCATGACGCGGAAGGCCGGATTTCCGGCAACATTGCCGTGTTAGTCGACATCACCGAGCGCAAGCGGGCGGAAGAGGCGTTTGTCAAACTGGCAAAATTTCCTTCCGAAAATCCTTATCCTGTTTTGCGGCTGGATCGCGCTGGAATGGTTCTGTATGCCAACAAAGCCAGCCAGGGGTTGTTAGCGGATTGGGGCGTTGCTGAGGGGGAGCAGGCGCCTGAATTCTGGCGGGCTGTGGCCACAGAAGCGCTTCTGACACAAGCGCTGCGGATTGTTGAAACGAAAAGCGGTGGGCAAATTTATTCGGTTTCCGTTGTGCCCATGGTGGATGCGAACTACGTCAACTTGTACGGGAGCAATATTACCGAACGCAAGCAAGCTGAGGCCCAGCGCGAGGAGTTAATTCGTGAACTGGAAGCGAAGAATGCGGAATTGGAGCGCTTCACGTACACGGTCTCACATGATTTGAAGTCACCGTTGGTCACCATCACAGGGTTCCTGGGTTATCTGGAAAAGGACGCGCTGGCGGGCAACGTCGAGAAAGTCCGGACCGACATCCAGCGCGTCGTTCAGGCGGCTGAGAAGATGCGGCGCCTGCTGCACGAGTTGCTGGAATTGTCCCGCATCGGACGCCTGTTGAACCCGCCAGCAGTGGTAGTGTTTGAAACGATCGCACGCGAAGCCATCGAACTGGTGCGCGGGCGGCTGGAGATGCGCGGGGTGCGTGTAAGCCTGGCGTCCGATTTACCCTGTGTGTATGGCGACCAGGCCCGGTTGGTGGAAGTCATACAGAACCTCCTCGATAATGCCGCTAAATTTATGGGCGATCAGGCGGAACCGCAGATTACCATTGGACAGCAGGGCCGCGCTGGGGATGGCAAGCCGATTTTGTTCGTGCGCGATAACGGCCTGGGAATCGATCCGCAATATCACGATCGTGTCTTCGGGTTGTTCGATAAGCTTGATCCACACTCCGAGGGGACGGGCATCGGCCTGGCATTGGTCAAACGTATTGTGGAAGTGCATGGCGGAAGAATCTGGCTGGAGTCAGCCGGCGCGAACCAGGGCACGACGTTTTTCTTTACCCTGCCATGCCCGCCGGAAGAGACGGACTCCGACTTGAAAGGTTAGTGAAAGTAGTATGCTAAGAGATCAATTCGCTGAAACACTGGAGGCCAATGCCTTGCTTCCTCAGGAAGAGACGCTGCGCCGCAAGGTCATGGTCCGAACGATCCTGACCCTGATGGGCGCAGCACTCCTGGTGTTCACCATCCCGATTGTGCTGGGGACGCTGAGCGGTTTTTTTGACGTTTTATCATCCCTGATCATTCTGCTGATCGATGTGCCGGTCGGCCTCGGTTGGTGGTTATCCCGACGCGGGTACTGGCGGCCGGGCAGCTATCTGGCGCCGGCGCTGATGTTCATGCTCGGCTTATATGGTTCCGCTTTGGCCGGCCTGTCGACTAGTTTCGTGTTGTTCTACGCCCTGGCTATTCTCTTGGTTTCCCTATTGTTGGACAACCGCGCCATGTGGTACACCCTGGCTTTAGTGTTGATCGTCCATCTTGGCCTTGGCCTCATCCGCCTGGGCCAGCCGGTGGAGGAGGCGTTGCCGGCGGTCATTACCTTTACCGGCGGTTTGCTGGGCCAGGCGCTGCTGCAGTCGTATGCCAGTCGCCAGATCACGCAGGCGCTGGCGCAAGCGCACACGACCACCGCTCGCTTGCGAACCGAGATCGCGGAACGCGCGCGCGTGGAAGAGGCGCTGCGTGCTTCCCAAGCGGTGCTGCATTCCCTGATCGAAAGTCTGCCGCAAAATATTTTCAGCAAGGATACGCAGGGCCGCTTCATTTTTGCCAATCAACGCTACTGCGCCACCGAGGGCAAGGCTGCACACGAGCTTGTCGGCCAGACCGATCGGGAGCTGCATCCGCCCGAACTGGCTGAAAAGTATCGGGCCGACGATCAGCATGTCATGGAGTCGGGGCAGACGATTGAGCTCGTGGAAGAACATCAGCCGTTGGGTAAAGAAAAATTTTATGTGCAAGTGATCAAGGCGCCGCTGGTTGATGCCCACGGCATCATTACGGGCACGTTGGGCATTTTCTGGGACATTACCGATCAGCGCCGCGCTGCGCAGGAACGCGACAGTCTCATCGCCGAGCTGCAAGCCAAAAACGAAGAGCTGGAGCGTTTCACTTACACCGTCTCGCACGATTTGAAAGCCCCGCTCATCACCATTCGCGGTTTTCTGGGCTTGTTGGAACAGGATGCCCGGACCGGTCAGCACGAGCGGATGCAAGCGGACATGCAGCGCATCAACGAAGCGACCGAACGGATGCGCCGGCTGCTGGACGAGCTGCTAGAGCTGTCACGGGTTGGCCGCATGATGAATGCACCCCAGGAGATTTCTTTTGAAGCCATCGCGCGTGAAGCGATCGAACTGCTGGATGGCCGGCTTAAAGCGCGGGCTGTACATGTTCACATTGCTCCCGGTTTGCCCACGGTTTATGGCGATCGGTTGCGGCTGGTGGAAGTCATTCAAAATTTGGTGGATAATGCGGTAAAATTCATGGGCAATCAGCCCAGTCCGCGCATTGAAATAGGCGCTCACGTATCTGA
>JAUQXC010000882.1 GCA_030834825.1 Thermoflexales bacterium | reverse complement strand
TGAACCTCAACGTCGTCAAGGCCGCGTGCGAATGGTCACAGGCCAACTTGACCAAGATCGATCCCTTCCGGGTGGAGCACATGACCAAGACCCAGGGCACGTTCCTGATCGACGGCAATACCGCCTCGGCCCTGGGCGCGATCTTTGGCGGCGTACAGTTCATCGCATGGTATCCCATCACACCGGCCACTTCACTAGCCGATGAATTGAACGAGTATCTGCCGGTCTATCGCCGGGAAGCGGATGGCAAGCAGACTTACGCCATCATCCAGGCTGAAGACGAACTTGCCGCCATCGGCATGGTCGTCGGCGCCGGCTGGGCGGGCGCGCGATCAATGACGTCCACATCCGGTCCCGGCATTTCGTTGATGGCGGAATTCACCGGCTTCGCCTACTTTGCAGAAATTCCGGCGGTGATCTGGGATGTGCAGCGCATGGGGCCTTCCACCGGGCTGCCCACCCGCGTCTCGCAAGGCGATGTGTTTACCACCTACTTCCTAGGTCACGGCGACTGCCGCCACATTGTCTTGCTGCCCGCCACGATTCAGGAATGCTTTCAGTACGGCACGATCTCGTTCGACCTGGCGGAACGCCTGCAGACGCCGGTCTTCGTGCTAACCGATCTCGATCTGGGCATGAACCTGTGGCCGACTGAACCGTTCAGCTATCCCGAAACACCGCTGGATCGCGGCAAAGTCTTAGCGGCAGAAGATTTGAACAAGATCAAGAATTGGAAACGCTATGCCGACGTCGACGGCGATGGCATCGGCTGGCGTACGCTGCCGGGCACCAATCATCCCTTGGCTGCCTACTTCACCCGTGGCACCGGCCACAATGATGCGGCCGCTTACAGTGAACGCCCCGAAGATTGGTCCAAGAATTTGGAGCGTCTGTATCGCAAACATGATACGGCGCGCACACTGGTGCCCCCGCCCATCATCGACGCGGTCGAGGCCGAGATTGGCATCATTTCCTATGGCACGAACGATCCCGGGGTGCAGGAGGCGCGCGATCGGCTGGCGAAGTCCGGCGTGCAGACCTCGTACCTGCGTATCTGTGCGCTGCCGCTGGAAAACACCTTGATCGAATTCATCAAGAAACATCCGCATGTTTACGTGGTGGAGAATAACTATGAAGGCCAGATGCACCAGCTCATTCAATTGCATGTGCCGGAATTCGCCACGCGCGTTATCTCCCTCGCCAAGTGTGACGGCCTGCCGCTCAGTGCGCGCTGGATCACCGAAGCGATTATGGAACAGGAACGATAGAAGGAGAAGTTAGAATGGCTACCACAGCGATTCCCAACAAACCGGCCAACGTGAACCTCGTCGGCCTCGGCAAAGCCGATTATAAAGGCGCGCCTTCGACGTTGTGCAACGGCTGCGGTCATGACTCGATCGCCAGCCAGATCATCGCCGTCGCTTACGATCTCTCCCTGGTGCCGCACCGTGTCGCCAAGTTCAGCGGCATTGGCTGCTCCAGCAAAAGCCCCGCCTATTTTCTGAGCCGCTCCCACAGCATCAATAGCCTACATGGCCGCATGCCGTCCATTGCCACCGGCGCGTTGACGGCCAACCGCGATCTGATCGGCCTGGGTGTCAGCGGCGATGGTGACACCGGCAGCATCGGCTTCGGTCAGTTCAAGCATATGCTGCGCCGCAACGTCGAGATGGTGTACATCATCGAGAACAACGGCGTGTATGGTCTGACCAAAGGCCAATTCTCGGCCACTGCCGACATCGGCCAGGAGTTGAAGTATGCGGGCAAGAATGAACTGCCGCCGATCGATCTATGCCTGGAAGCGATCGCCTCCGGCGCGGGCTTCGTGGCCCGGTCGTTTGCGGGCGACCCGAAGCAGGTGCAGCACTTGCTCAAAGCGGCGTTGAGCTATCGCGGCACCGCTGTGCTGGACATCATCAGCCCCTGTGTTACCTTCAATAACTCAGACTTGTCAACCAAGGGCTATAACTGGGGCAAGGAGCACGAGGAGGCGCTGCACGAAGTGCGCTACGTCATGCCCGCTGAAGAGATCACGGTCGAATACAGCGAAGGCGAAGTGAAGGACGTGGAGATGCACGACGGTTCAATTATTCAATTGAGAAAATTGGACATCGACTACGAGCCTCGGGATAAGTATGCCGCCATGCGCCTGCTGGAAGAAGCGCGTGATAAGCAGCAGTTCATCACAGGCCTGATCTATTTCAATGAAGCGCGTCCCAATCTGGTGGAACAGCAGCGTCTGGTGGATGTCCCCCTGGTGCAGCTGCCGCCCGAAAAACTGCGCCCCCCGCGCGAAGCGCTGGACAAGATCAACGCGTCGTTCATGTAGCAAGGTAACCTGGCGGGTCACACGACCTGCCAGGTTTTTTCACCCACTTTTACTGATCGCAGCGCTTGCCTCTTTCACCTCGGTTTGCCACAGCGCGCGCCTCACTTCATCTGATCGTTGGATATACCCTGCGTAATTGTTGTTGCTCAGATAAACCCGTAACAAAAGGCCGCCCCGCACTTACGGCGGGGCGGCCTCCAACCTCTAGCCACTAGATCGAATTCCTAAATGGTTTACGCTCAGAGCGGACACTTGCACCCACTCCTACTCCGCTTCGCTGCGGGGACTTCGTGCGTGCAGTCCCACAGGGAGGCTATGCACTGCGGTGTGGTCACATCCACTGGATATGGCTACGCAGAGCGAGCAGGAGCATGGCGTAAATCAAAATGGGAAGCGCTCTAATATCCATCGTACGTGTATTGAATCGTGCGCCAATCGCTGGGTCCGTTCTGTAGATAGAAAGTGCCCGTGCGTTCATCCAGCGAGGCCTGAAAGGTGCCCTGGCTGTAGGTCACGTTGAAGGTCACGATGAAATTGCCGAGATAACTCACCAGGGCCGTGGAACAGGCGCCCGCTTGCGCCGCACCGTTGAGATAATAGGTGCACGTACCATTGCTGTAGAACCGGAAGCCTTTTGAGTTGATGATGGTGCCCGACCAAAATTCGCCAACATAGTAGCCCGCGGAGCCAAAGCGCGTCAGGATCTGTCCCAGTGAGGGATTGTTGAGCGAGATCAAACTGGGCACGCCGCTCTGTTGAGTGAAAGTGTTGTTGTAGACGTACATTTCCACACGCGAACCGTAACTCCAGAAGCCGGTGGCCGCCCGATAAGTATGCTGGCCGGCGCTGAGCGTTTTCTCAAACACAGCTGAAGTGGGAATGCCCTGCGGTTCGGCCGGGAATTGCTCAACACCGTCGATTTGCAGCGACACGATCGGGTAGGCAGCATTGTTCCTGAAGCGTGTCACGGTGTTGCCGGCCGGTGCGGGCGCGGTTACGGTGTTGCTGGTCGCGCTCTGCAGCGAATCACCATAGGCATTGAAGGCGCTCACTTTGTAAGCGTAGGTATTGCCCGGAACAGTGCCGTAGATATATGTGCCGTCGAGGTTGCCCTGATTCAACGTGCCCAATAAAGCGAACGAGCCGCCGTTTTCTGATTCGTAAACTTTGTAGCCGTTATTATTCGTGAGATTGACCCACGTCAACAACACAGCCGTGCTGCTGATGGTTTGCAATGTGACGCTGACTGGCGCGGCAGGGGGCGTGGCTGTCGCCGTGGTCGCGCAGGCCGTATTGCTGGGATACGAATCCCCGTTGCTGTTGTGAGCGCGCACGCGAAAGCAATAGCGCGTGTTCGAGAGCAACTCGGTCACATCGACCGAGACAATATTGGGTGCGCCAGTGCCGCCTTCTAACTTCCAGACTGTGCCAGCGCGTGAACTCTCGATGATGAATTCCGTTTCGTTGGTTGAATTGTCAGTCCAATCCAGGCCGAGACGATCGATGGGCGTCAGCGTGATCGCGGTCAAATTACCAGGCGCAGCGGGTACGGCACCCGTGGCGCGTGTCACGGCATCCGCTAGGTTGCTAAAGCCAGAGTGGCCGAGCGTGTTGTAGGCCCGCACGCGGAAGGTGTAGCTGGTGCCCGGCAGCAAGCCTGTGACGATCGTGTTCGTTACATTCGCGCCCGCCAGCTTAACCTGTGAAAAGCTGGCGCCGCCCACGCCGGTAGCTTGTTCGATCTTGAAGCCCGCTTCATCGGTCGCTTTGTCGAGCCAGGTCAGTTCGATGCTGGAGGTAGACGCGGTCACGGCGATCAGTTGTGCCGGCGCGCTGGGCAGGCTGGTCACGGCGGCCAACGTCGTCGCACTGGCTTGATTACTGTAGCCGGAATAGCCAGCGGTATTAAAGGCGCGCACCTGATAAGTGTAGGTGGTCGCTGCGCTTAAGCCGCTCATGGTCGTCTGAGTGATGTTGGCGCCCACGGTGAGTATGGGATTAAAACCCAGGCCGCTTGATTGCTCAATGCGAAAGCCCAGCTCATTTGTGGCCTGGTCAGACCAACTTAAGTGGATGCTCGTGCTGGAAACCGGTGTGGCGCTTAAGCCGATTGGTGTCGTTGGAACAGTGGAAGTTACCCCTAACCCACCGCGGACAAGCGGCAGATAAACGTACATCATACCTCCGCTGCTCCGGCTAATTTTCGCTACAGTGGGGCAGTCGAGAGTGTCGCACGTGGACAGAGTCGTGCTCAGCGGGGTGGGGCTGCTGAAGAAACTGCTTGCGTGGTGTGCCGGGATTGCTGAGGCCGCCTGTAATCCGCTCGGTCGGGCGAGCGCCGTAGTACCGATCAGTGCTATGGCGACAATCAAACCGATCGCAGTTAAACGAGACATGGTGATCCTCCAGATGGTGATAAACTCAAAAATCATTCTTCAATGAGGGGCTGTGGCCGTGCGGGTTCAGCACCCACCTGGCGCAGCTCTTCTTCGAAGAAATGACCGACCTGCTGCAATAGCTGATCGACCGTGACGAAATGCCGTCGTTGACCGGTCTGTACATGTTCCACTTCTCCGATCCAGTACCGCCGATCGCCTGCGCTTTCCAGCTGGGCGTGAATGATGCACAAAATCGATGGCGGCTTGACCGGCACGGTATCCCTCGTCGAAGAAAGCACGTTGCAGACAGGATAGCAGAGGGCGCTAAAATTTCGCTAAAATCTCTGGAAGGGGGAGGCGCTGAGGCTTAAATCAAGCTCGCTGCTTGATCCACTTTGGCCAGCAGGCCTTCGAAATCCAGCGGTTGTTGCGTGATGAAGGCGGGTAGATCGGGAAGAGGCGGTGGTGGTGGCAACTGTTCGCCCGTGAGTTCGGCGTAACGTTCACGGTAGTCGCGATGGGACGATCGGGCGTAAAGCGAACGATAGAGCTGGCTGGCCGCTTGCCGGGCTGCATCAGCAGCGTGATCGATCTGCCAGATCGCGTAAAATAACGCGGCTTGTTCTTTATCGGCGCGCCAGGCTGGGCGCAGTGCCTCCAACTCGCGCGAGGCTTCTACGGAGGTGATTTGTTCCAGGCTGGCACGCAAGCGCAGGCCTAATACCTGTATGGCGAAGTTCAAGTCTTTGCGGTCCACCAGTTGCGCGTAAGCGAGTGCTTCGTCATTCAGCTGTTGTGCTGCGGCATAATCTTGCTGATGTGCCAGAGCTTCGGCTCGCGCATGGAGAAACTCGCACAAGTAATAGGGTGTTTGCAAGGCGCGCCCGAGCACAATGGCTTGTTGCAGCAGCCGCTGCGCTTCAGCGTAACCACTTTGGCGAGCAGCCAACACACCGAGATTGCTGACGATGGTCATGTTCCAGATGTCATTCATTTCGACGGCCAAGCGCAGACTGTGTTGAAAAGCCAGGCGCGCGCGTTCATCGTCACCGCAGGTCTGATAGAGCACGCCCATGTTGCCCAGAACGATGGCCACGCTGCGCCGATCGCCGATCTCATGAGCCGCGTGGAGATTGGTTTGTAGGCAGGCCAAAGCGCGATCGTACTCACCCAGCTGCCAGTACACGGCGCCGAGATTACCCGCCGCGATACCGGCCGTGCGTTTGTCGCCGAGCTGGGTCGCCAAGGCCGCGCAGCGCTGGTGGTAATCCAGGGCGCGATCGTAAGTGCCCATGTCGGCATGGATTGCCCCCATGCGCTTTAAGCATTGACACAATCCAGCGTGATCGTCAATCGTCGTTGCGAGATCATATTGCTGTTGCAAACAATTCAACGCTTCGGCATTGTGGCCCTGATACCACAAAGCCGTCGCGATTTCGCTCAGCGTGGCGCCCAGTTCGCGCGGATCGTTCAGCCGTTCGAATTCGCTCCGGGCCGGTTCCAACCAGGCCAGCGCTTCTGCATACGCGCCCTTTAGACACGCGGCACTGCCACGTGCCCGCTGGCACTGTGCGATCAAGCGCGGCACCTGCAATTTTAAGGCGTGATCATAGGCACGCTGATAGACTTCACTCGCCTCAGCCCACTGACCGATGAGGTGCAGCACGTTGCCTAGCTTTAATAAACGTGGCACGTCTGCTTGGATGGGACGAACAGAACTTAGCTCTACCGCCCGACGATAGTAAGCGATGGCCGAGTCATTGGCATAAATCTGCACGGCCCGATCACCGGCACGTTCATAGTAATCTGCTGCGCGATCGGCTTGCCCAGCCCGATCGTAGTGCGTGGCGATGGTGGCGCTCACTTTGTCGAGGTTGGTCTGGTGAACTTCGCTTAACGCTTCTGCCACGCGCAGATGCAGGCGGCGTTTCCGCGCGGCACTCAGTTCGGCGTAAGCAACTTCGCTCAATTTGCCATGCGTGAAGTCGTAGGCGGTGGCGCCCGCTTCGCGCACGATGCGTTGTTGCCACAACTCGTCGAGGGCGCAGACCAGCTGATCGGGTGTCAGAGTGGCGCGCCCGGCTGCCTCCAAAACTTCATAGGTGAAAGTGCGCCCGATCGTAGCAGCCAGGCCCGCCAGTTCATGCGCCGGTGAAGAGAGAGTGGCCAGACGCGCCATGATGACGGCTTGCAAGGTAGGCGTCAGGGCGAAGTTGAGATCGGTGTGGTCAGCCGCGCCATGCAGCATCTCGACAATGAACAAGGGATTGCCCTCGGTCTCCATATACAAGCGGGCGTTCTGCGTGGCGGGCAGAGCTTGACCGCAGAGCTGCGCGGCCAGTTGCTCGGTTGCAGCCCGATCGAGCGGCGCTACCAGAACTTCGTGCAACTGGCGATGGCGGCGCAGGGCGGTTAACAGCGGGGGGAGGGGATGATCATCGCCAATTTCATCAGGGCGCAAGGTGGCCAGCCATACGATCGGGAGGTGGGGCTGTGCTTCTCCCGCAAAATGCAGGAAATAGAGCAGCCATTCCAGGCTGTCGCGATCACACCATTGCACATCATCCAGGAAAATGAGCAGACCCCGCTGAGGCGATGGTGCCTGGCTTAACACCACACGCGCCAGTACCTCAAAGAAACGTTGACGTTGCCAGGCCTCAGCTAAAGGACCGGGCGTCGGCAGATCAGGCCGATCGTGCAGGACTTCGGGCAGCAGGCGCGCAATCTCCACCCGCCTATCTGGGGGAAGGTGCGGTAAGGGAAGTGAACGCAACAATGTCGTGAGAGGCGCATAGGCCAGGCGGTTTTCAGCCGCATAGCACTGCGCTTTAAGCACGGCGATATTCTGCCGCACGGCCCAGTCACTCAACTCGACGGCTAAACGCGTCTTGCCTACACCTGTTTCGCCTTGCAACAAGACGACTTGTGGCGCTCCCTTGACTGCGGTCTGCCACAAGCGATGTAGTTGTGTCCATTCAGTGGTACGGCCGACTAGCGTGTGGGGGGCTTTGATTTCAGGCACGGTCAGAAGAATTGAAGATCCACCTCGGATCTGGCGATAGAGCCGTTGAGTCTCAGGACCCGGCCCAGCTCCGACTTCATTGTACAGTTGAGTCACACAGGTGTGATAAGCGCGCAGCGCCAGGCCCGTCTCATCCAGAGCGACATGCGCAGCCATGATCTGACGCCAAGCCGACTCGCGCAAAGGATCGTGATCGATCACGTTTTGGGCCACTTCCAAAGCCGCGCGAGGTTGATTGAGCGCAGTATAGCAGGCGGCCAGCACTTCGAGCCCATCCAGCCACAGCTGGCGATACTTCTCGCGAACAGGCAAAGCCCATTCGGCTTCAGGCAGCTCACTCAGATAATCGCCGCGATAGAGCGCCCTGGCCGACCGGTAAGCCGCGATCCCCTCGGCCCAACGCTGTTCGCCTTGCGCACGTTGGCCTTCACGCAGGTACTGTTCGAATAATTCGGTGTCGATAATCCATGTCTCCGTCACGAGCCGGTAGCTGTCGGCCTCGGTCAATAGGTAAGTGGAATCAGCCGGGCGTTTGAGCTGGGGTTCCAATACGCGGCGCAAGTGCCCCGCCGTCACATGCAGGTTTTTGCGGGCGGCTTCAGGATTGTGCGTGGGCCATAGGTATTCAACAAGTTGATCGAGGCTGAGGCAATGGGTGGATTGTTGCAGCAAGATGAGCAACAACTCTGCCACTTTGCGCGTGGCAAAAGCCGAGGCAGGGATACGGCCTGTCTCAGTCCAGAGTTGGATTTCGCCCAGTAGGTTGACGCGCATAGGTTGACTCGCTAAAAGCCAGGCAGATTATAGCCGATTGGCGCGCCAGCCTCGTGCTTTTCAAGCGGATGGATTCAGCGGCCCTGATAGAATAGTGCAGCGCGTGCCATGAGGAACAGACTGTTGGCTTTCACCAGTTTGACGGCTTCCCATCTCCAACTTCTAACCATCAACTTCCACAAACACTTCTGTTTCGGCGTCGGGCGACTCTTCA
>JAUQXC010000881.1 GCA_030834825.1 Thermoflexales bacterium | reverse complement strand
CATTCAGCCAACAGCTGCTCTGCGCGTTCAAATTCACCACGCTGTTCGGCGATTCGGCCCAGGTTACGCTGGGCATAGTAGAACTCCAGTTTTTCACCATGTCGCTCGAACACTGGCAGCGCTAACTGAATATGCGTTTCGGCCGCATCCAGTTCGCCTTGATGCCGCTCGACCCAGGCTAATGCTTTGACGCGCACACGCGCCACATTCAGTTCATCCGCCTCTTTCAGGGCGAGCGTGAGAGCTGTATGGCTAGCAGCGATCAAATCATTCCAATAACCACGGATAATCAGAAAGTCTATGATATTGTTAAAGATGCTTGCTACTGGTCGGTTAACGGTTTGATCCCAAAACCAGCGTAGAAGCGATAAGATATTGGGCAACTCCGCTTCGATTTGAATAAATCCGGCCTGGCTCCAAAAGCCGCCATATTGCGTCGTAAACGTCGTGTAGTACTCGGCCAAACGCTGTGAGGCGACATCCTGCAGACCGGGTTCTTGCTTAAGACGTGCAGCTGCATATGCCCGCGTCAAGGGATGAATGCTGTAACGCATGCGGGCCAGGTCAAGCTCGTCCGTGGCATCGACCAGTGACATCGCCAGCAACTGCCCCAGCGCTTCATCAAGTGTGTAGTCATCAAAGCCGCACGCTGCCTGCAGACCAGCGCGAGAGACTGGCGCGGCAAAAATCGACATGACACATAGCACCTGTTGCACATTTGGCAATAACAATGCCCAGGCACGATCGAAAATGACTGCGAAAACATTTCCCTGAGCGTCATGAAGCGCACGCAAAATAATATCGAATGTCTGCCCCCTCTGTTTGATCTGACCCACGGCCCACTTGATAGCCAGAGGTGCACCCCCCGTCGCCTGGTGGAGTTCTACCAGACGAGTATCTTCGGCTCGCTCAAGTGACCCAAGCCCCAGCCGCTTGCCTTCGCTCCGAATCAATGTGATCCCTTCAATCTCCGTCAGGCCATGGAGGGAGATGATCTGCGCCTCGGGCAATCGTTGTTCCCGGGTCGTGATCAGGGCCTTTGAAGGCTCCGGTAGATTGGTCAGAAAATCATGCACGCCTTCATCCGTAATCGTTTCGAAATTGTCTAGCACCACAAGATAGGGTTGTGTCTGAAGGACCCTGCGGATCGCAACTTGCTTCTCCTTGAGCGGCAAACGAATCAGGCCGCCATACTCGACTACTTCAGCTATCGTGTCCAGTAGGCGATTTAAAGTCAGGGTAGAGTCCTTAGCCGTTAGCCAGACAATGCCTGTGAATGCAATTGCACTCTCGCCGATTGGATATGTGCCGGCGCTGGTAGCCAAGCATTCGTAAGCAACTTCCAGTGCCAATGCCGTCTTGCCGATGCCACCGATGCCTTCGATGCTGACCACAGGCGTACGCGATCGGAGTGCAGCATGAACCTGTGCCTTCTTTGCCTCACGCCCTGCAAATTCATACCGTGCTGGCAAATTATGCAGACGAAGGCCGCGCGCTGTGGAAGGTTCAGTTTCGCGGGCTGGCGCAAATAGGGTGCCATTGGGCGCACGCAAATACAGGGTTGCCGTGCCCCACTCCAAGCTGCCACTAATCGCGAGCCGAACGGCTTTACGCGCCTCCCCAACAGCCGCTTCAATAGGTAGCCAAGCTGCCAGGGCTTGGTATAGCTCACGCCCGAATTGGACAGCCGCCAAATCAGTGAAGGGATACTGCATAGCCAGAACTGCCGGTATGCCACGGCGTACTAGTGTCGCGGCCGTACTGGAGAATATGTTGCGTGGGTTGCTCTGTGAGCTCTGACAGGCATTCAAGATCACGACCCGGAGAGAACGATGATCGACCAGCAGTTGAGCGAAATCAGAAGCCGAGAGCCGGTAGGGTTGGTCCGATTCATCCGCAAGGATAATTGCCCCCTCGTCGGCATCGGGTCGAAAAGAACCATGTCCAATAAAGTGGAAGACATGCCAGGGCCCGGCACGCATCGCTGCCTGCAAATCGTGCCAGGTTCCCCCTTCCCACCAACTCAATTCGACAAGATGTCGAGCGGATAAATCGCGAAGAGCTTCGGTCAGATAGAATCTTTCTTGAGCCGCGTTCACCTGCAGCATTCGCTTAGGGTTCACAGCCATTCCTAACACCCGCAAGGGTGGCTGGACTTCAAGAGGTCGAATAGAACGCTCCACTTCTAAATAACGAACGATCGGGGTAAAGTGGGACAGATTCACATAATCGTCCCGATCAGAATCAAAGAGAAACTCCCAAGGTAAGGTAGCTAGCTCAGGTGGCCGAATCCGTAGCTTCAGGCGCAGGCCCTTTCCTTGTTGTTCAGCTTCAACTTGACTGGCGCGGTACAGACGGCCAAGGTCTTCGCGAAACAGCATCTCAAATAGCTGTTGTCCAAAATCCCGGACATGCTGTTCGTCGGACATAGTTTGCGACTGAGACATATTACTTGAGCGAATCACGAGGAAAGGGAGATCGTTTAGAAACCGCTCAAGATACTCCACCGCAAACGGCAGCCGGATGGCCACATCATGTGTAAGCTCGCCAGCTGGCGAATGAATCACATTGACCGGATATTGCTGACCTTGCCCAAAATCGATCAACAGCTCGAAGTCAAGATACTCTAAGGTCGAGGGATTCTCGTTGTCCATATAAATCTCATCCAGGGTTAGGTGGGAAGTAGGCTGGCAAACAGAACCAATTCGACATACGACTGTGATCAATCCAACTAGTTGAGACTAGTTTACACTAAGCCACTTTAAAAACCAACCGCAGGCTCTCCACTGCAAGGATGAAGGGTGTCAGCTCGCGGCTTTTGACGGTTGGCAATACCTGTGCTACAGTAACTGGAGTCGGCTTAAGCATCCGTTGATACTTATAAATGCTGATGCAACTCTCCAGGCAATTCTTGCACGCACTGATCAACCAAATAAGCCACTTGATTCGAGTGAGCAGAACATCGGTGATTGTTTATAGTGATAATGTCCACACTTTCAATGGATATATCTGACGCTGACTTATGCGAAATCTGCGAACGCCTGATTAACGCAACAGTGACGCAGGATCAGCTAAACCAAACTGATCTTAATGCATTGCAACTAACAGAGCGGGTCGTAGAGATTGTTCTGCGCAATCTCGCCTCAGGGCGTGCGCAGCGCGTTATGGACAATTGTCGCAACGCCTCAACGAACGCAAATGCGTCGCTGGAACAATATATTGACAAGGTAATCGTGCGATATCTAGCCGAGCGCCAACGTGTTGAACGATTAGCGGAACGAGACGATGCTGAGTGGGCCCAGTTACTGGAGTTAATGACGACGCGTGCTTACAGAATCTTATACCGTTGGCAAGTCAATGATCTGCAATCAAAAGACATAGCAACTGATTTTGCCCAGCAAACTTGCGAATCAATCTATGCTGCCGTTTTTCCCTATGATGTTTCTTTTGATGCCTGGGCGACTGTGATCCTCAGCAATCATATCCGCCAGCATTACACTCGTTCACAGGATCTGATAGACCGCAATCCGCTCATGGAGTCGCTTGATCTCTCAGTTACTTCGGATCCAGATGAGATGACCTCACTATATGAAACCTTAAGCGATCCGACCGCTGCTCATCTTTTTGAGAGGATTGACGTCCAACAGGAAATTATCGATGCCATAGCGCAACTGCCAAGTCATACTCAGCAAGATGTCATTGTCTATTCTTACCTGTACGGTTGGAGTGATGAACAGATTGCCTCACATTTGGGGAAAACCAAGCAAGCCATTTATAACTTACGGCATCGTGCATTGCGACAACTTCGACAAGTTTTCAAAGAAATGCGTTTGCAAGATGTTTGAGTCAGTCTGCATTAAATGATTAGAGGTCGAAGATAACACTGTAGCTGAAGGACAAGCAGACTATGACAAGTAACCGCCCAAAGGCTAAAAATAGTCAAACGAAGGCTAATCTCCTTTTAGATCAACTTCGTCGAGACGTGCAAACGCTAGGACCTTGGTCACACCGTTTTCAAACCCTAATACAAGACACCCTAAAGATCGATTTGCCCGATCCTAAGCTGACTTGTGCTGATACTCGAAATATCCTAGATGTGTACATTGACGATGAATCAAACGGCCAGGATGTACGCCTAACTTACCCTGATATTTGGCGACATTTGCAGACGTGCGCTCAATGTCAACGCGATCATGATGTTCTATTGAGTACCCTGCACGAACACGCCGAGCAGGCTGTTGTCTCTTCCCAATCTGCGAAAAAGCCGCTTCCTTTCTTACAACCTCAGGGTAATCGAACACGCTGGATTAGTCGTGTTCAATCTCAATTAGCCGGTGCGTCTTTTGGGCTACACATCCTGCTGAATCTTCAGTTCTTGAAGAATAAATTAGGGCTTGGTCCTTCGTGGCAATTCGCAGAGGCTCAACGGTCAGATACCTTACTGTCATTTTCAGAGCCCCGTGTCTTGCTTATCGATGATGTGCCATTTGATGGTCAGCGCTTGAACATAGAGATCCGTGTAGCCCGACTGGCTGACAAAATCGATCGATTTGCGTTGCTGGCTACTCTGGTAGGCAGTGCTCCGCTACCAGACAACCTGTGGATTCAACTGACACTGGCTGAACAAACCTATGCTGCTCCTGTGATTCGTTCTCGGTCCGATGAAGGTCATGCTCAGATCGATGATGTCTTGCTAGACGATAGGTACGAAATGCTAAATGCAACGGAAACACACGTCGAGATCGTGATTGAAGTCCGTGAAATACCCCCTAACAATGACCACTCTACTATCTCGGCGTAAAGATGCGCTAATTTTCTACCGCAATCTTGCCAGACGCATTGGCGTTGAGCGACCCACCATCGAAACGGTGCGTGAGATGGTTCGTGGTGCTTTGGAAGCATTTCCCCTCCTGCTGGATGATGTGGAACAGCTAAGACGCGAGTCAGAGGATCAGATATGGTCCATGTTGCGTTACAGTTGGGGCCTAGCACACATTGCCTATGTTACCGCGTGCGATTTGCACAACGATTTGCTCTGCACAGAGTGCGAACTTACATTAGGCAGCGTTCTCAATACCTTAGGCGAATACGCCGGCGCGAACCTCATACTGGAGCGAGCAACGAAATGGTTCATCACAAATGGACGATCTGAACGCGCAGTACGCAGCCAATGTGAGCTAGCCGCACTATACGCCAACATGGGCAAACTCGATCAAGCCGAAATGACCTTAGTCGAGGCACGAACCCACATGATACACGGCAACCCATTGCTAGACGCATACTATGACCGCGCCGAGGGGTTGCTACATTTTGAGCAAAGTCGTTATCCAGAAGCGATTGAAGCCTTCCAGCATGCAGCCGATATCTTTGAGGCTTCCAACCGAATCGGTGAAGTGGCCGATACATGGTGCCGACTGGCTGAAGCATCGCGTTACATCAATCCTCAAGAGGCCCTCCGTTGGATCGAAAAAGCGCGAAACACTCTTACTCCTGACAAAGAAACCATCCCGTTAGCGCGATGCGATTATATTCTAGCCTTGATCTCTGAGCAGCTAAATCAATATTCAGATAGCCTGAAGCTGGTTCAGCAGGCACGAAATACTTTTGCCCATGAAGGCATGGCGCACTTCATCGCTCTGTGCGATCTATTACAGGGATATATACAGTATGATTGTGATCGATTCGACGAAGCGTTGCAAGCTTACATTCTGGCACGGGGTGTGTTCGCATCTAGGTCATTGGAAAGCCATGTGGCACGATGTGATCTCAATATGGCCATTGTGTATTACGTACTTGATCGCTATGAGGAAGCACTCGCTCTCTATGAACGCGTCGTGGAGTCGGCCGTGAGGGAAAAACGCACACTTCGCGAGGCCATCTGTTACACGAACATGGGGCTATGTCACGGGCGTCTAGGACATTATGACCAAGCTCTGCGATTTCATCAACGCGCTTATCATGTTCTATTAAACATTGGCAGCGACATGTTGGCGGCACGTTGCCAAGAAAATCTGGCCGACATTTATCGCCGGTTGGGACGCTACTCCGAAGCGTTGCAACATTGCCAACAGGAGCGTAATATTCTGGTTCGATACGGCGGCCTGCCTGTTGACATCGCTGCGTGCGACTTGTACACGGCCGATGTACACCTGGCGCTGAGCAATTATGAGCAAGCAGTGATTCACCTGGAGCAGGCTCGTGCTGTTTACAAACAGGCGAACATGGCAGTGCAGGGTGCGATTTGTGATCGCAAGTTAGCGCGCGCGTTGACCAGGATTGCGCAAGCTGATCAGGTGCACGAGCTGCTCAACCATGCGCGGGCTATCTTTGTCCAACACAATTTACTCATCGATGCTATTTTATGTGATGTAGCACAAGGAGAGGTCTACCTCAACGAGCAGCGAGTAGCCGAAGCCGCCCCGCTCTTCAAATCTGCTTTATTCACACTCAGCCCTGGCTTTCCCGATGAAGCTTGGCGTGCGGAGTATGGGCTAGGCAGGTGCGCACTGATCGAGGATGACCGACTCAGAGCGCTCCAGCACTTGCTCCGCGCAATTGAAATGACGAATCGAATTCGGGCGGTCTTGCCAACCGAACGGCTCAGCGGAAATTTTTTTGCCGATCATCACACCTTGTACGAACAAGCGCTTGCCCTTGCGCTGAGTTCTGATCAGGGCGAGGCAGCATTAGTCGTCGTGGAGGCGGCCAGGGCCCAAATGTTCTTGAGTTGGACTGCTCAACGTAGCTGGCGCGAGCGGGCATCTAGCGATCCATATTTGTTCCAGCTACTCGATCGTGAGGAACAACTCAGCCGACGGCTGATAGCATTACGCGATCAACTACGTGTCAGACAAATCGATACCGATAAGCCTTTGACGCGTGATGGAGAAGATCCGAATCAGGAACCACGTGACGGGTTAGAGAAACTGACGCAGCTCTCGCATGAATACGAAGATGTGGTAGAACAATTACGCGTTCAAGTGCCGCTCCAAACAAGTTCCTACTCCCTCACGCCGTTTTCCGTCCAGGGCTTTAGGCAGACAGTCCAACGGCACTTACCTGGGCGTTGGGCCTGTCTTGCTTACTATTGGCTTGGCGATCAACTGGTTATCTTCTACCTTGACGAGCGACAACTTATTTCAAACGTCAAGCAGTTGAACAGTTATGAGCGTAAGATCCTGGATCAATGCACAAATCCGGAAAGCGATTTTCGAGAGCTAATCTACGGCGATCTAGCCTCAAGCTACGCACATTTCAGCCACCTTTATCAAATGCTAATTCCTCCTCAAGTTGAGCATTTAGGGTTGGAGGATCTGCTGATCATCGTGCCCCATGCCCAGCTTCATGCCTTGCCCTTTCACGCCCTGCAAGGTAGAAATGGCCCACTGGTCAATCAGGTAACGACTGTCATCACTCCTAGCTTGAGTGCACTGGAAATACTGCTACGTGAAGCAGGCGCCAAACCTTCCCTTGAACATGTACTCACGATCGGATTATCCGACTTTGGAAACCAGACTCGATCATTGCCTTCTGCCCGAAACGAAATCGAGGCACTTGCTGCACTATTTGGGGATCGTCTCAAGGGTCTGCGGGATACTCAAGCAACACTGGGGACTCTGAAGCAGCTGGGACAGACCGACGAACTAGCCAAGTATGACATTATTCATTTTGCCACCCACGCGGTGCTCGACCATTTAGCTCCATCGCAATCACGTATACTGCTCCATAACAGCAGCCTGGCTTGTACTGACATTATGAACCTGAAATTCTGCGCGCGTTTGGTTGTATTGGCGAGTTGCCAAGGAGCGTTGGGGCACCGTTACGCAGGGGATGAGGTTATGGGTTTAGCACAGGCTTTCTTTTTTGCCGGCGCGCGCGCAGTCGTTGCCAGTCTATGGCCGGTTGAGGATAGCGCGACTACCGAATTGATGCGCCGTTTTTACTCCCGGCTGGACGCTGGTTGTGGTGTCGCTCAAGCCTTATGCATTGCTCAATCTGAGATGGCCCACGCAGGCTACACACCCTATCAATGGGCCCCTTTTGTAGTGATTGGAGCGCCATGAAGGCGTATTGGCGAACGCGATTAACCCGAGCGGACGCAGGGGTTGATCAGAATACAACCCCTACGCCGCTGTCCCCGATTGGGAGCGGGGCCTATTTCCCTAGCAACCAGAGCCTGGACAGCCGATAGGGCGATTCGGCTGATTCTCAGACGTCGGTGTTGGCGTCGGGTCATCGTTGGCGCGAACCGACGCCGACGGCTGAAGGGATAAGGTAACGACTACCACCAATACTGCTAACATCGTCAACATCGCTTTCTTGATCTTGCTTGACATGGCTTGCTCATCTCCTTTTGTGATGGGGTCACTTGAGAAGATTCGCAAGCCAAAGGAAAAATAACACTTGATAGGGAATGATCGCTTGGAGAATGACTTTCAGGAGCAAGGTCGACAAGTCGTCCAGCAGGCGCTGGCAAGCCGGGGATGGGGACTGGTGCAGGATGAGGAAAACTTTGTCCAGCAGGTGCTGATCGAGGTAGGAACCCGTTTTGCCGCAGCGCAGCCACGACCGCTCGAAGTTATTCTCGAGCAAGCTACGGTCAAATGCTATGGCCACATTTGGTACGCAGCTTGCCAGGCCACCGGTACTACCCGCCAACAGCGAGCGTTCGAAGAGCTACATCGTTTTCTTTATCGAATTGCTTTTAATCGTGTAGATGGCAATGAATACTTGGCTCAAGAATGTGCCCAGCTCGCCCTCGTACGAACGTGGCAAAATCTTGAACAAGTTGAGGATCCGGGTAGTTTCATGTGGTGGACACTTCGCGTGGTTAATAACGTAGTAAATCGACAGTTCACTACCGGCAAACGCAAAGCGATTGATCCAGAGACAGGGAAAGTGACTTGGATCCAGATTGAAGTCACCGTAAGTGACTCACATGAGACAGAAGAGACAGTCGACGCCAAAGACATTTTGGAGAACGCCACAACTTTGGCACGACCGGACGGCCTGTCTTTTGAGCGAGAGCCCACTATGACTGATGAAATTCGTCTAAAGCTTGAAGCGGCAATTCGTACCTGTCTAGAGAATGAACGCCATCAAGCCGTAATTATCAAAACGTTTTTAGATGAGAAAGGTCGACAGGAAGTAGCGGCTGAATTAAATACGACTCCAGAAATTGTCTCGGTGTTTAAACAAAGAGGGTTAAAGTATCTTAAAGAGTGTGAAGATTTTCTTGCAGCATTAGAAGAGTTGCTATAAAGCGACATCGAGTTATGGGGAGAATAAGCTATGGCAAGTGAGCCATCTGAAACAAGGCGAATTAAACATCTGCGAGAACGCCTAAAGACACATACCGATTCTGATGCTCTCGCGCATTTAGCCCATGCGGTATTAGGTGATGCTGATTCACATCTCTCGCATGCTCGCGCCTTAGCTCAATTACCCAGTTACATTGCCGATGAGATAACGGGGTTACCAGTAAGCACTTTGTACCCTGATATTAAACGGCACCTCGATTTATGCCCGGATTGCGAAGCGGAATACGTGGATCTTCTCGATCTAGCCCAACAAGAAGCAGCAGGCGAACTACTAAAACCGGCACAGGTACCACATCCAGATCTATCTTTTCTGCCCCAGAAAGTTTCGCTCCTTAGCTATGTACGCGCACTAAGCAAAGATTTGGTAGCAATTCTTCAGCCCGGCGCCTTACCAGACTTCCAGGTCATTGCCGACGCGTTCTTCAAATGGATTGAGCGGCAGGGTGGCCAGCTGGTACTCGTCAGAACAGACATTGGAGAAGCCTTAGATCTTAATGAGGGTGTGATGTCTGATGCGGCCTTGATTCTGACGGCGACGCAACTGACCACACAATCACTCGTTGATGTCTTGACACAAGAATCTTCGCAAGCACAAATCGTACGAGAGCGTCTTTACCTGCTGGCACTTGAGCAAGCTGAGAAATCAGCACAAAAGACTGGTCTTGATTCAGATGCGGTGCAAGAATTTGCCCGACGGTATGCTGAACAGATCACACAAGAGTCAGATAGTCTGCAAAAATTGCTAATGCAATATCGTCCTTACGAGTGAGCACAAGTTACTACCCGAGAAAAATGGAGGCACTCCCCTGGCTTCGAAATAAGTGCTAGTTGGCACTCTAATAAACCGGCAGAATACTTATCCATTGCCGATTAGCGCGCCCCTAGAGTCATTTGCGAAGTTCTGTTTGTCTTAGAAATTCCTGTCTTTGATGACGCTTGTCAGGTAGCATTGCTATTCATGTGATGCTTCCACTGGTCCACTCGCTAAAAACTGGACTGCATAAGCTGCTGCGGCATTGGCCGCATATTCTTGCCACTCATCCAATTTGCGCTCGTCCGCCATGTCACAAATGCCACGAATGGCTAAAGCATTCACAATGTGGGGCCGATCAAACACCGCGGCAAAAACGCCCTCGCTTTCCGTTTCTACCGCCATTAGTTCCGGCCACCGTTTGGTGAGTTGTTGTCGAAACTCAGTTGAAGCGATAACTTTGTCACCTGACGCGATTAAGCCAATATACCGTTGGGAAGCTGGGCGTCTGGCATTGGTAGGGCGCTCAACGCCGATCTGCCGGGTCCAAGTATCATCCCAAAAATTGACAACGCGCTCAAGTAATAACGCACTTGCTGGGTAAACTCGATCGCGCGACTTAGTGCCCTCATCCGTGACCTTACTGTATTCATAGCCAACAATTTGCTTGGCCACAACAACATCACCTAAATCCAGGTTATCTTTAGGAACGCCACCGGCAATTCCTACCATTAATACAAATTGTGGATTCCAACGTGCAATTGTGTCAGTCATG
>JAUQXC010000880.1 GCA_030834825.1 Thermoflexales bacterium | reverse complement strand
ACTGCATCCGCCTAGCGCGCCCCGAAACCTCGTGCCGGACGCAGTGCGAAACGCAGTGCGAAACGCAGTGCGGTGCAGTGTCAACTGCTCGCCGACCCCTGTTCCCTTGGCACGAAATAGACGTCGGTTGGTTTCAACTTGCTGTTCCGCAAGTACTTCGCTTTCACCTTCAGGCCGATCCAGTCGAGCGAGGCCTGGTTGGGATCGACGCCCAACAAGCGTGTGAGGAACAAGGTCTGCGCACCTTCGAACTCGATTAGGGCCAGAACGAAGGGGCACTCGGGCAGGAATTCCTCTGAGCCAAAGTAACACACGGTGAAGGCATGCACCGTCCCCTCGTTGGGTAGGACCACCCACTGCGTTTCTTCTCCTGTAAACATGTCATGGCCGCGCGGATTGGCATAGGTATAATCGGACTGCGCAGCGCGTGAGCCGAGCAAGACGCCGTTGGCCAGTCCCGCAAAGAACGGCGAATCCTGCCCATAGGAGTGCAGATAGGCGATCGAGTAGACTTGTTCGATGTGCAGCGGCGTCATCTGCTTGAGCAGCGCCAGTGTTTCTTCGTTCAGCACTTTCGGAAATGGGAGGTTGTGGACGATGGTGCCGCCCAACGATTCAGGACGTTGATTGGGTAGGGTGGTCATTACTGATCTCCTTCATGAGTGAGGTCATTGAGTGATCTGACACGAACTTAGGTGCAGCGCTTCACCCTCTCCCTACTAATAGGGAGAGGGCCAGGGTGAGGGTTAACTCTCTCGTTCCAACACCGAAACCGTGACATACGTGCCCGTGCCGGCATGCGAGTGGATCGCGCCACGCTGCGCCTTCCCGATCTGCAGCGTCCCATCGCCGAAGTGCCGGGCAATCGATCCTTGCAATTGCCAGATGGCAAACACGGCCTGCATCAACCCCGTCGCGCCGACAGGATGACCGCACGCGATCAGCCCGCCCGAAGGATTGACCGGGCACACCGGTCGATCGGGCAGGGCGAGGCCGTAGTCAACGTTCGGCAGGAAGGCCTGGCCGGATGCGGCGAATGATCCACCTTCGCCATAGCGGCACAATCCCAAATCCTCATACGTTTGAACCTCGCTCGAGGTGTAGGCATCATGCAATTCGACGAAATCGAGCTCGTGCAAGGGATCGCTGATCCCCGCATGTTTGTAAGCCATGTTGCCGGCGGTGCGTCCCGCGCGAAACGAATGCACGCCCGGATAGCGAAAGCCTTTATCCCACAACTTCCGGTAGTAGGTGCGCGTCTCGTCAGATGATTTTTCTTGTTCGGTCGCGTAGTGCTGCATAAAATAGTCATAGTCCACATGGGGCCGATCGGCCATGCGCATCGCGTCGGTGCCGCACCCGATGCCGGTGACCTTGACCAGCGGCCGCGCGATCTTCGCGCCGGCTTTCTCCAGCTTCTTCAAGCCTTCTTCGTTGCACAGGATCGTCGCCGCCGCGCCGTCCGACATCACGCAGATGTCCAAACGCGTGAGCGGCCACGCGACCATCGGCGCGGCGCGAATATCTTCGATGGTGTACCGCTGGCGCTTCTGGGCATACGGATTGTAAGTGGCGTTGCGGTGATTCTTCACGGACACGTGCGCCATCTGTTCGACCGTCGTGCCAAACTCTTTCATGTGGCGCGTGACCATCATGGCGTAATAGCCGGAATAGAAACCGCCGACGGGATAATCGAAACTCACGTCGGAAGCCAGCGCGATGAATTCGTTGCCTTTCCAGGTCTCGACGTGGCTCATCGTTTCGAAGCCGTACGCGACGCAAAGGTCCAGGTGACCGGACGCTACGGACTTCCAGGCTTCTTGAAAGCACAGGCCGCCCGTGGCGCCGCCGCCCTCCACGCGGTGTCCGGGCTTGGGGCACAGGCCCAGATAATCCTGCACCATGATGCCGGACATCAACTGCCGTTGAAAGTGATCAGAGAAGTATGAGGCTACCGATCCGTCCACCAATTCGGTGAACTGTTCGAACGTGAGGTCGAGGTCGCGAATGGCGTAATCGTAAGCTTCTTTGACGACGGCTTGAAACGTTTTATCGGGGCGCGCTTTGGCGAACTTGGAGACACCGCCAGAAACGGCATACACGACGGGGGGCATAGCGTTCCTCCTGTGGGTTGGGTTGGATTGAGCGCGGTGCTGCACCTAGGGTATATTACAAATGACGGTAAAATTCAAGTAGTAAAATTTCCAGATTCCCACTACCCGGATGACCAAGCCAATGCTCGATAAACTTCTGATTGCCAATCGCGGTGAAATCGCCGTGCGGATTATGCGTGCCTGCCAGGAGTTGGAGATTCGCACCGTGGCGATTTACTCTGAGGCGGACGCGCAGGCGCTGCATGTGCGCCTGGCGGATGAAGCCATCCCGATCGGTTCAGCGGCGCCTCGCGAATCTTACTTGCGGGGCGACAAGATTATCGCGGCGGCTCAGTCCGTGGGCGCGCAAGCGATCCATCCCGGTTTCGGTTTCCTGTCAGAGAATGCAGACTTTGCCGATGCGGTGCGTGAGGCCGGCTTGATCTTCATCGGCCCGGCAGGCGCCTCGATCCGCCGGATGGGCAGCAAGACCCGTGCGCGGGCGATCATGCAGTTGGCGGGTGTGCCGATCGTGCCCGGCTATGAAGGCGGCATTGAAGCGGACTTTGGAGAAGCAGCGGGCACTATCGGGTATCCCGTGCTCGTCAAAGCTGCGGCAGGCGGTGGCGGCAAGGGGATGCGGATGGTGCAGGCCCCTCAGGATTTAGCTGACGCCATCGAAGCCGCGCAGCGCGAAGCCGAGAAGGCCTTTGGTGATCCGACGATCTTCCTGGAGAAGTATGTCCAGCACGCGCACCACGTGGAGTTTCAAATCTTCGGCGACCTGCACGGCAACCTTGTGCATCTTTTCGAACGTGACTGTTCCACGCAGCGGCGGCATCAGAAGATCATTGAAGAGACGCCTTCACCTTTGCTGGATGATGAACTGCGTCAGCGCATGGCGGAGGCGGCGGTCACGGCGGCGCAAGCTGTCGCCTATCACAACGCCGGCACGATCGAGTTCATCGTCGATCCGGAGACGCGGGCGTTTTACTTCCTGGAAATGAACACGCGCTTGCAGGTCGAGCATCCCGTCACCGAGCTGATCACCGGGCTTGATCTGGTGAAGTTGCAAATCAAAGTCGCTGGCGGTGAGCCGCTGCCGTTCACGCAGGAACAAATCACTGCGCGCGGCCATGCCATCGAATGCCGCGTCTACGCCGAGGATGTGGCCAACGGTTTCCTGCCCGCCGTCGGCCCGGTGCTGCTGGCGAAGTTCCCCGTGATGCCGGGTGTCCGCGTTGATAGTGGCATCGAGACCGGCGATGAAGTGTCCATTCACTACGATCCCATGATCGCCAAGATCATCGCCTATGGGCCAGATCGCGTGCAGGCTATTCGCAAGCTGGCGGCCGCCCTTGCCAACACGCTGATCCTTGGCCTGACCACCAATGTGCGTTTCTTGCGCGACGTGCTGGCGCATCCGGCTTTTCAGCGCGGCGAAGTCACTACCAACTTCATCGAGCGTGAGTTTGCCGGATGGAACCCCGTTGCAAGTGAGTCGCTTGATTTGGCCCTCATCGCCGCCGCACTGCTGGACGTGCGTTCTACAATTGATTTACCAACTCCTAACCGTCCACCACAAGCTTCTAACTCCGATCCATGGCAAATGTCGGATCGATTTCGCCCCAGCGCTTGAGATCACTGCAACCTTGCCAAGCAAGTATGACCGACGACCTCGTATTAGCTCGAGTGTAAACCTGTACTGTTAGTGATCTGCTACACAATCACGAATGTGTTACGCCGGCGTTTTCTGACGTTCCTCTAACCCCATCTCCCGGTTGTCTGATCTACAATGATCACCATCCCCTGAATCGCTGCGCCGCACAGATTTCATCGTGCCGCACAGATTTACCGTGCCGCACACGGTGGTGAACACGCTGTATAAACGCTCGTGCGTTAGAGTGTTCGCAGCAGACTGGAGAAAGCGCAGTGGTTCAACTCAGGAGGTCTATTGTGAAGTTTAACCCTCGCCTATTAGTCCCATTCGTCAGTTTGATCGGAGCGTTGCTGCTCGGCGCGTGTGGGACGCCTGGTCGCACTAACGAAATTCCGCCCTCTCCGTCGATTGTGCCGATCACGACCGCTGCACCGATCCAGCCATCCGACGTGCCGAGTGCAGAATCTGTGACCGCTTCGGGTGACGCCAGCACCCCTTTGCAGATCACCTTGTCTT
>JAUQXC010000879.1 GCA_030834825.1 Thermoflexales bacterium | reverse complement strand
TCCATCTCCATCCCGAAAGACTATCGCAGCCCGGCAAAGGCCTTTCGCACGACATTGGCTGATCTAAAGGCGACGTTTGTGGCGGCGAATGTAGCGTTGCATGAAGACGCACTGGTGGTACAGTGTTCAGGGTCGGGCCGGTTCTTGCAAGAATTGCGAGTGTGCTTCTCACGTGAGGGAGCGCCGATCGCGTGCAGCGCCGAACTGCAGAAAAATGAAGCGAAGAGCTGTGGTCGGGCGGATTTCTTGGTAAGGAATGTGAAGTAGTAGTTATCAGTCGTCAGTTATCGGTGATCAGTTGGGGCTGCTTCATATTGAGGTCAATCTATACTCTTTGCAGCCAATCGCTTGTGGAGAATCAATTGGAAAATTTCAAGCTCATCCTAATCGATCCCAAGCCGGCGCTGTGCGTTGCCTGGCAAGAACGATTTGCCAATTTGCCGGGCGTAGAAATCGTGCAGGGAAGGTTTGAGCAGCTACCCGAGTTTGACTGCATGGTCAGCGCGGCCAATTCTTTTGGGCTAATGGATGGCGGAGTTGACCTGGCTATCGTCGAGTTCTTCGGAGCGGACCTAGAAAGAAGCGTTCAACGACGCATCCTTGAAGAGTATCTGGGCGAGCAACCGGTTGGAACATCACTCCTTGTAGAAACGGGGCATCCGCGACATCCCTATGTGGCGCACACGCCGACCATGCGTATTCCTCTAGCGATTGCGCGAACGGATCACGTTTACCTGGCGATGTGGGCCATGCTGTTGGCGGTCAGAAAACACAATCAAAGTGAGTCCCGCCCCATTCGGACTGTCGCCTGCCCGGGACTGGGCACAGCGACGGGCAAAGTTCCCGTGCGGCGAGCTGCCAAGCAAATGGCGTTAGCCTATCAACACTTTTTAAACCCACCAACTTACATCGATTGGACACTGGCAACCAACCGCCAACAAGAGATATGGTTCGGCGGCGATGATGGATGCCTCACCCCCGCGGACTTGGATGTTTGAACGTCGAAAAAAGGGAAGGGATCCCGTTATGAGCTATTTGCAAATCATCCGCTCGCAATACTTGGCAACACTGGAGATGCTGAAACACGCCATCGAGAAATGTCCGGATGCCCTGTGGGACAATGCGACTGACAAGAACAAGTTCTGGCACGTGGCCTACCATGCCTTGTTCTACACGCATCTCTATTTGCAGCCCACCGAGCAAGACTTCAGGCCGTGGGGCAAACATCGCCATCAACATGATTTAACGGAAGAGGCGGAACCTTACTCCAAAGCCGAAGTGCTGGAGTATCTGGCTTTTTGCCAGCAGGAAGTGAAAGAGAAAGCGCCGCAGTTGAACTTCGAGACCGAGTCCGGCTTTTACTGGCTGCCCATGAACAAGGCCGAACTGCAAATCTACAGCATCCGCCACTTGCAACAGCATGCAGGCGAGTTGATGGAACGGTTGGGATCACGCGCAGGGATTGATGTGGATTGGGTCGGCGTGATGCATGAGTGATCAGTTGAGCAGATCTGTAGTTTTCAGATTAACGGGATACACCTGAGTGTACAAGGATAACAACACCTATGATGCTCCATTCATTGTTATCGACCAATGAGTGCATTAAGAAACTGAGAGCCGCCATCGACGAAAGTTACTGGTACGGATCACATTCCATTATTGGGACAATTCAGCAAAACAAGTTCAATCTTCGACGACGCCACTCCTACCAGAATGTATCAACTCTTCCTGTTTTCGTTTTCCATGGCACGTTGCGAGAAGACAGCACTGGAACAGCGATTGAAGGTCATTTCGGGGTGAACCTTATGATGAAGGCGGTTTTGGCTATCTGGATCATTTTTGCCATCCCATTCTCTTATGCAATCGGAGCATATTTTCATTTCGTAATCTTCACACTGGTTATGGTTGGAATCATCGGATTCGCCCAGTTTCAAGGTTCGCGGGACAAGAAATATTTGCAGGAGTTTATAGAAAGGACGTTGAGCGCACGACGAGTTATTACGGGCAAGGTTGAATTGTAGGCGACGAACGACTCATCACTCGTTACTCATCAGTGCGCAGCCTCCCTGTGGGAATCGTTACCAGTGGTATAATCCGCCCCGTTGTACGCGTCGATCATGCCTCACCAACTCCACGCACAAGCGTGATACCTCACTAAGGAGAAACACCATGCCTGTTATCGAATTTATCAACGCCCGCGAAATCCTCGATTCGCGCGGCAACCCCACCGTCGAAGTCGATGTCGTGCTGGACGACGGCGCCTGGGGCCGCGCCGCTGTCCCCTCCGGCGCCTCGACCGGCGATAATGAAGCGCTGGAACTGCGCGATGGCGACAAGGCCCGCTACGGCGGCAAGGGCACAATGAAGGCCGTGCAAAACGTGCTCGGCCCCATCGCCGAAGAGGTCGTGGGGATGGAAGCGGCCGATCAAGTGGCGATCGATCAGGCGATGATCGAGCTCGACGGCACACCCACCAAAGCGAACCTCGGCGCGAATGCGGTGCTGGGTGTCAGTCTCGCCACGGCCAAAGCCGCGGCCAACTCGCTGGGCCTGCCGCTTTATCGCTACATCGGCGGCGTGGAAGCGCGTGTGCTGCCCGTGCCGATGATGAACATCCTCAACGGCGGCAAGCACGCCGCCGACAGCACCGACATGCAGGAGTTCATGATCATGCCCGTGGCCGCGCCGACCTTTGCCGAGGCCGTGCGCTGGTGCGCCGAAACCTATCAAGCGCTGAAGGGCGTGCTGAAGAAGCGCGGCTACAACACCAGTGTCGGCGACGAAGGCGGCTTTGCCCCCAGCCTCAAGAGCAATGCCGAAGCCTTTGAAGTGATCCTGGAAGCCATCACCAAGGCCGGCTACAAGCCGGGTGAGCAGATCTTCCTGGCCATGGATCCGGCGTCGAGCGAGTTCTACCAGGATGGCAAGTACGTGCTGGCCAAGGAAGGCAAGACCTTGAGCAGCGCCGAAATGGTCGACTGGTACGTGAATGCCGTGAATCAGTATCCGATCATCTCGCTGGAAGACGGCATGGCCCAGGACGACTGGAATGGCTGGAACCTGTTGTACCAAAAGCTCGGCGATCGGATTCAGATCGTTGGCGACGATTTGCTGGTGACCAACGTGAAGTACATCGAGCGCGCCATCAAAGAGCAGAGCTGCAATTCACTGTTGTGCAAGCTCAACCAGATCGGCACGCTGACCGAATCAATCGACGCTTCGCGCATGTCGCAGCGCGCGGGCTGGACGGTCGTCGTGTCGCACCGCTCGGGTGAGACCGAAGACAGCACCATCGCGGATGTCGTGGTGGCGCTGAACGCGGGCCAGATCAAGACCGGCGCCCCCTGCCGCAGCGATCGCATCGCCAAGTACAACCAGCTGATGCGCATCGAAGAGGAACTGGGCGACATGGCAGTGTACGCCGGCAAGAGCGCTTTCAAGAACATGTAGCCTCACGCAACCGGTGGGGACACGGATTTTCACGGATGTCACAGCTTAAAAGCTAAATCCGTGTGCATCTGTGTTTATCCGTGTCCCTTTTTCCGAGCAAGTTTATGAACCCGTTACTGCTTGATTTCCCCGACTCATTCGCGACCGAACGCCTGACCATCCGCGCGCCACGGGTGGAGGATGCGCAGGAAGTGACCGACGCTGTCACCGAATCACTGCCGGAGCTGCACCCGTGGATGCCGTGGGCGGTCGAACCGCCTGTCCTGGAAGGGTCGGTGGGGCGGCTGCGCCACGCCCTGGCCAAATGGATCACACGCGAGGATTTGCTGCTGCACGTCTACCTCAAAGACACACCCACTTTCGTCATGGGCAGCGGTCTGCACCGCATCGATTGGCAGGCCGGCAAATTCGAGATCGGTTATTGGGTGCGCACAAAATACATGGGGCAGGGCTTCGTGACGGAAGCTGTTAACGGCATCGCCGCGTTTGCCTTCAAGCACCTGCACGCCAACCGGGTGGAGATTCGCTGCGATGCGCAGAACATTCGCAGCTCTGCCGTGGCCAAACGCTGCGGCTTCCTGCTGGAAGGCATTCTGCGCCACGATAGTCTGGACACCAGCGGCGCACTCCGCAGCACGCTGATCTTCTCCAAACTCAGTGCCACTGAATTCAACTACTATGATGAGTGACAAGTGACGAGTGAATGGCCAACGCTGATGATTCGCGCTTCACTTTCCACTCGTCACTCATCGGTTCTGCAAGAGGCCGCTGATGAAACACACACCAATGATTGTTGAACCCGTCACATTGCCAGGGCAGCATGTGCGGCTGGAGCCGTTGACGATGGATCAGCTCGACGCGTTGTGGGAGGTGGGGCAGGATCCCGCTTTGTGGCAGTGGACGCCCTATCACATCAAGACGCGCGATGAAATGCACACCTACATTCAAACGGCGCTGAACTGGCAGGAGATCGGCACGGCCCTGCCCTTCGTCACGATCGCGCAGGGAACCGATCGGGTGGTGGGCAGCACGCGGTTTGGCAACATCGACGTGCGCAATCGCCGGGTGGAGATCGGCTGGACCTGGATCGGCAAGCCGTGGCAAAGAACGCCCGTCAACACCGAGGCGAAATTCCTGATGCTGCAGCATGCTTTTGAAACCTGGGGCTGCATTCGCGTGGAGCTCAAGACCGATGTGCTCAACGAGCGTTCACGCGCAGCCATTCTGCGCCTGGGCGCCAAGCAGGAAGGCATCCTCCGCCATCACATGATCACCGACAGCGGCCGGCTGCGCAACACCATGTACTTCAGCATCATCAACGACGAATGGCCCGAAGTGAAGGCGCGCCTGCAGACGCTGCTGGTCAAGCCCTGGAATCACCCGAACGAGTAACAGCGTTGAAGCGTTTGCTCACACACGAAAATGCGCTGGCCGTCATCGTCTGTCTGCTGCTGCTGGCGCTGATCATTTTTCTGCACGACGCCACACCCCCGTTCATCTATTAAGGATTCTAAGTGGATTGGCTGGCGCCCCTCGCGATACTGGCCGCCATCGTCAGCTATTGGCGGCTGCCCACACGCCGTCTGCGTTTTCGCTGGTTGTTTGCCGGCACGCTGCTGCTTTCCGGCTTCATGACCTGGCAAGCACTGGCCAATCTCGAAGCACGTCCCGCCGATCGATTGGCGGCCGCTCTGGGGTTGTTTGTGGCCAGCCTGCTGCTCGTCACGTTGATCGCCTGGCTGGCGCGACAGACCCAGCGTGGACCACGCTTGTTCCTCTGGATCGGCCTGGCCGTTCTGATCGGCCTCTTTATCCTCTCAAAATGGACCACGGCCTGGGACAGCCTATGGCGATCCTGCGGCCTGCCTTCGCTCGCGTGGCTGGGCCTCTCGTATGTACTCTTCCGTCTATTGCATGTCTGCTCGAAAGCCGCCGCGGTCAGCTCCCCGCTTTGAAATGGGACGAGCTGATGGTGTACAGCCTGTTCCCCGCGTCGCTCATCGCCGGCCCGATCGATCGCTTGCCACGTTTCAAGGCTGATCTCGATCAAGTCGGTCAACCCTTCCAGTTCAACTTCGCGGCCGAGGGCTTATGGCTCATCTTGATCGGCGCATTCAAGAAATTCGTTCTCGCCGACTTCTTGGCGCGACTGCCGCTTAACCTGGCGCAGTTCCCCGACAACACACCCGGTGCCGTAGCTGAGGGAAATCGCCGCATGGCAGACGAAGTTATGCGCGGGTTGCAACACCTGGTCAATGGCAAGTAACAGTGGCATCAAAATGCAGTGGCATAGAAACACCGCAGCGTAGGGACGCTGTGGGAGAAGCATCGGCTTGGCGTTGGGTAAGACTTCGCACGGACATGATATGCTAGGTGAGTCCAGAACATAGCACTCAACGCTCAGCCTTCAGTTAAGGCTAAATCCGCTCGAGGCAGCAATATGCTCCAGTCGGCGGGAGGAGCCTGAACCAGCAAGGGTTAAAACCTCATGCCTAAATTCGACCAGGGTATCGACATCAGTCTCAAACGTCAACGCTATGCGGTCATTCCCCGCACGCTGGTCTTCATCACAAGGGACGATCGCGTGCTGCTGCTGCGCGGTGCGCCGACCAAGCGCATCTGGGCTAATAAGTACAACGGCATTGGCGGGCACGTCGAGCGCGACGAAGATGTCTATGCTGCCGCACAGCGCGAAGTTCGTGAAGAAACCGGCCTGGAAGTCGCCGAGCTGCGCCTGGCCGGAGTGATCAACATTGACGGCGATCAGTCGGCGGGCATTATGCTCTTCGTCTTTACCGCCCAATCCCGATCGGGGAATCCCATCCCGTCAGAGGAAGGAGCACTGGAATGGATCGCGCGCAATCAACTCACCCAGATCGATCTGGTGGAAGACCTGCCAGTGATCCTGCCGCGTGCCCTTGAGCTGACATCTGCCGCCCCGCCTTTCTTTGCACACTATCACTATGATGAACAAGAACGCCTGGTGATCCGCT
>JAUQXC010000878.1 GCA_030834825.1 Thermoflexales bacterium | reverse complement strand
TAACACTTGGGGCAGTATAGCCTATTTTTTGAGAACCATCGTTGTTAGCAGCAGAACCTCTGATAACTGCATGAATACAATCTCCATCTTCTAAAGCATCCCCTAAGCGCTTGAGCACAACCACGCCAACACCGTTCCCGCTAACACTACCACGTGCGCGCGCATCAAAGACACGGCAATGCCCATCTGGCGAAAGGATCCCACCTTCCTCGTAAACGTAGCCCGAGTTTTGGGGGACGGCGATGTTCACGCCTCCCGCCAAGACCATATCACATTCACCATTCAATAAACTCTGGCAAGCTAGATGAACAGCAACCAGTGACGTGGAACATGCAGTTTGAACCGTAACACATGGCCCTCTGAGGTTTAGTTTGTAAGCGACACGCGTTGTTAGATGATCCTTTTCATTACCGATAAGTACTTGGAGCCCACCTGCGGAGTGGACTGCTGCTTGGTTTGAATAAAGATTAAACAAAAGATAGGTATTCAACCCTGTTCCCGCGTAGACGCCGATTGAGCCGGGGTATCGATTCGGATCATAGCCGGCGTTTTCAAGCGCTTCCCAGGCGCATTCCAAGAACAATCTATGCTGCGGATCCATAATTTCCGCTTCACGCGGGCTGAAGTTGAAGAATGCGGCATCAAACAAATCAACACCTTCTAGGATGCCGCGCGCCGCCACATATTGGGGATCATGGTAATCAGCCTGAGTTACCCCTGCTTCAGCCAGTTGTTCATCAGAAAAAGATGAGATTGACTCGGTGCCATTTCGCAAATTTTCCCAGAACTCATCGATGTTTCTGGCGCCTGGAAAGCGACCTGACATGCCAACAATTGCGATCTGATAGCTTTGGAATTGATCCGACTGCAGTATGGTAAGCATTCTAAACCCCAGTCTGTCACTTGGTTGATTTTATAAAGATTGAGGCGACCTCATATGTCAGCTATTGCTCACAACTGATCTGAAAATAGATTACGCGGCAGCCATAGCCGGTTGGGTCTGCACCGTGATCGCGTAACCCAGCACTTCTAGGCGATTGATCAGGTGCTTGGCTGTTATTTCCGGGCGACATTTGTCAAATAATCTGCACCGAGTTCTCGATAGTCTTCCTGACGGTCGATGAGATGATACGCAATCACCAAGATGGACTGAGCTACGGCCATAATGGCTTTCTTCTTGCCCCGGCGCGTGGCCAGGCGCCAATACTGCGCGGCCAAAGTAGGTGTCCTTGGTACGCGCGGCGGTGTGGGCGGCTTGATTCAGCGCCGTGCGCAGCGATTTGTTGCCGGGGTGCGTCTTGCCCGCGCTCTCATCGTTCCCCGGCGCGACGCTGGACCAAGACGCCAAGTGGTCGGCCGAGGCGAAACGACTCACATCGACGCCGATCTCGGCTACAATGATTTCAGCAGTGTCGCGCGCCACGCCCGGAATCGTGTCCAAGTGTTGGATCGCTTCTTCAAACGGACGGCCGTACTCCTGAATCTGCTCATCAAAGCGCGCAATCGCTTCATCTAAGTTGTCAATCTCGCACAGCAACTCGGTCAGCACAAAGCAACGGGGCGGTTTGACACGGCCCTCTAGCGCTTTGATTAGATCGTCACGTTTCGTCCGCAGACGTCCTTTCACCAAATCTGCCAGCACTTCCGGACTGGTCTGTCCTTGGATCAACTCGGCCAAGATCGCCCGCCCCAAAACCCCATGACATCCGTGGCCACACTCGTCAACTTGATGTTAGCGCTTTCCAAGGCTTTATGCGCCCGATTGATCAAGGTGGCTCGTTCACGCACAAAGGTTGTCCGATAGCGGGTCAATTCCCATAACTCCCGTTACCCAACGGGCGGTACGAAACTCGCATTCAACAACCCATGCTTCAGCAGTTCAGCCAGCCACTGCGCATCATTCACATTGATCTTGCGACCGGGCACCGCTTTGATGTGTTGCGCATTTACCAGCAGCAACTCGAAGTTCGCTTCCAGAATGTTGTAGACCGGCTTCCAGTATTCGCCCGTACTCTTCAGCGCCGCATGAATCACCCCTTGGGTCAACAGCCAATCCGACAACGTCAATAGATCGGCGGTCATCGTGCCAAAGGTCTGCGTAATCACCTGCCAGCCCACCTTCTTCTTCGGCTGGGGCACCCGGACCGCAGCCACAACCGTTTTCTTATGCACATCCAAACCCACACAGTGCGTACGCAACACGTCCATCGTAGCCTCCAGCAAAGATGTCAGCTGACGCGGATACCGGTTGAGTCAGAAACTGACTTACGTGCTTCCGGCCAGCAGGAGCGACAAGGGGTGATGCCTGCAGGTATCCCGATCCGTCCGAAATTCAGGTTCGCTGCACCAAGTTGTAAGGACGACCTCTGTGCCAGCGGCACCACCAAGCCTAGCACATTTTCATGCGGGGTGGTGTCCAAGCTGGACGTGTTGTCTGACATGAAAGTGAGGTCCACTCAAGTCGCTAATGTTGGACTCATCGAATCTGTTGTTGTTCCAAGAATTGCTGGTGCAGGTTGATTTTTGATTGAATTATTCGCGACTATTCGCTTGATTCGCGGATTAAGACTTTCCGCAATCTGTGGCCGCGTGCAGTATAACATGACAAATACATTCAGCATCAACGCCATTAAGATCTCTCTCGGCCGCGAGCCCTACGAGTCTGTTCTCGAAATTGCTGAAGGTGTTGCATCGATTGTCGACGTGTATCACCTCTGGCTTGACTAGATGGGCGATCCAATCCTGTACTAGTTGAACGGCGGAGATGCTCTGCCAAACTGCTGATGGTGGGATAGGTAAACAGATCGATCATGGTGATCGTGGAGGAGATGGTTTGACACAACCGACTGTGTACCCGAACCATCAAAAGCGAATGACCGCCTAGATCAAAGAAATTATCATGACGTCCTACCCGTTTTAGCTGAAGCACATCTTGCCAAATAGCTGCGATGCGTTGCTCAATCTCGTCTTGAGGCAGCGCGTAATCCGAGATGAGGTTGGTATGAGATTCCTTCAGGGTTAATAATGCGCGTCGATCGATCTTTCCACCCGTGGTAAATGGTAAGGCTTCCAACACTATTATTGCAGACGGGATCATATAATTCGGTAAAGTCCCCCTCAGGAACTTAAGCAAAGGGCTGCTCCCCAGTGCCTTTTGTCGCAAAACAACATAGGCTACCAAACGTCTATCGCCCTGTTCGTCTTCCTGCGGTAGGATCACTGCTTCAGCTACATTTGAGTGCTGCTTAAGCAGTGTTTCAATTTCGCCTAATTCTACCCGAAATCCTCTGATTTTTAC
>JAUQXC010000877.1 GCA_030834825.1 Thermoflexales bacterium | reverse complement strand
GCCTGCTGGCGCCAGCGAAATCATTTTAAGCGATCGGAGCCGCCGCGCGCTCCGACAGAAACGAGGTCCTATGAGCAAACGTATTCTCTACATCGAAGATAATCCGGAAAACCGCCTCTTGATGCGCCGCGTGTTGATGGCCGAAGGCTACCTCGTCGAAGAAGCGAATGACGGCAACATGGGCCTGCAAAAAGCCGCTGAAAGCCCGCCCGATCTGATCTTGATGGACATTAACCTGCCAGAGATCGACGGTTACGAAGTCACCGCCCGTTTAAAGCAGCTCCCCAATATGCTGGGCGTCCCGATCATCGCCGTCACCGCCAATGTGATGAAGGGCGATCGTGAGAAGACACTCGCCGCCGGCTGTGATGGATACATCCAGAAGCCGATCGACATTGACCTGCTGCCCAGCCAGATTGAAAGCTTTCTGAAAAAGGAATAAGCCATGACGGACAATGCTACGCCGATTCCTGCCGCCGCTCGTAACCATGCGCCGATCGATCCCGCCAACGCCTATGTGCTGGTGGTGGAAGACAATATTCAGAACTTCGTCTTGATTGCCCGCCTCATGGCGTTTTTAGGTGTCAAGCAGTGCCAGTGGAAGGCCTCCGGCTGGCAGGTCCTGGAATTTGCCGACAGCATGCCCCGCGTTGACCTGATTTTGATGGACATCCACCTGCCCTATGAGGATGGCTTTGAAGCACTGGCCCGCTTACGCAACGAGCCGCGCTTTAAGGACACCATGATCGTGGCTGTCACGGCCGACGCGAACGAAGGCACCTTTAAACGCGCCAAACAATCTGGCTTTGACGGATTCATTGGCAAGCCGATCGATCCCGACCGCTTCCCCGAACAGATCAAGACGATCCTACGCGGTGAAGCAGTCTGGCACATGCGTTGACGTACGGCGGATATGAGACGTCAAGGAACGAGAGTGTGAGCACGGTGCCAGTCTTAAGTGCCAAGCCCTTCAAGATTGCCGTCGGCAGTCAAAAAGGCGGCGTGTCCAAGACGACGACGACGCTCTCGCTGGGCGCTTGTCTGACCGAGAGCAATGGTCAACCAGCGCACAACGTCTTGTTGATTGATCTGGACCCGCAAGCCAATTTGACCATGGCGCTGGGCGTCAATCCCAGCGGCCTGCGCCGCATGATCGGCGACGCGCTGCTCGAGCAATCGTCGCTGTTGGCGGTCAGCCGTGAAAGTGCGGTACCGCATCTCGATCTGGCGCCCGCCAATCAAGGGTTATTGGTGCTGGACAAAGTGCTGTTTGGGCGCCCCGGTTTTGAGTATCGCTTACGGCAGCAGCTCGGCGGCTCCATCGCCGAGCAATACGATGTAGTGATCTTCGACTGCCCGCCGGCCTTTGGCACGTTGACCATGAACGCGTTGACGGCGGCGGATCTATTGCTGATTCCCGTGCCCTGCGACTATTTTTCGGCCCGATCGTTGCAGCAGTTCCTGGAGCTGGTGGAGCTGGTTCGGCACAATACGAACCCGGCGCTGCGTTACCGAATCCTGATCACGATGTTCGACAAGCGCAATCGCATCAGTCACATCATCCAGGATCAAATCCGGCGCAAGTATGGCAGCGCCGTGCTGAATACTTTTATTTCCATTGACACCAAACTGCGCGAAAGCCCGGTGATCGGCCAACCGATTACGCAGTATGCGCCGAACTCGCGGAGCGCCCAGGAATATCACGCGCTCGCGACGGAGTTGATGCAAGATGAGCAAACGCAATCGTCATCTCAAGCAGCGGCTTGATGAACTTTTTTCCCCACCCGCGACTCCGGCAGAAACGCCTACGGAAGCGCCGGCCGTGCCACCGGAGGTCCCGCCCACACGGGCCGCCCGTGCGATCGGGCCAGCGGCAGCTGCCACCACAGACTTGCCTTATCTGCGGGCCATGATCGATCAGCTGCCCCTGCCCGCCTACCTCAAAGATCGCGAGCATACCTGGGTGGCGGTGAATGCGGCGTTTGCGCAGCTCATCGGCCAGACATCCGAGGCGCTGATCGGACACACCGACAAAGAGCAAGCCGACGACGCCTGGCAGTTGGACGATCGAGTTTTAGAGAGCGGCCTGCCGGACACCGCGCAGGAAACCAACCCCTTGCCCGATGGCACGCTTTGCACACGGCACGTGCGCCGTGCACCGTTGTTTACCGGCAAACAAGAGGTGTACTACGTGCTGGGCACGGTGGAAGAGACACGGACCCCCGCGCCCGGCGCGGACGTTCACCTGCCGGAAACCAACGAAACGTACCATGCCGCGCTCGACGCCATGCCCGGCCCGGTGATTATCAGCCGCAGCGCAGATGATGTCATTCTCTACGCCAATCAGGCATTCAGCGCTTTTACCGGTGTGCCACTCGAGGAGCTCATCGGGCGGCGCAATATTCAATTTTTTGCAGACGTGAACGATCGAGACCTCGTGGCCCAGGAGGTGCAACAGCACGGCGAACTGCACGGTTTTGAAGTGCGCCTGCGCCGCGCCAATGGTTCGATCTTGTGGGTCAGCCTTAGCGTTCGCCGGCTGAAGTTCAAGGCCGAAGCGTGTGTGATCACAACGCTGGAAGACATCTCGGCCCGTAAGCAGGCCGAGGAAGAATTGATCAAATTCAAGCTGGGGATCGATCGTGCGTACTACTCGACGATGATCACGGCCATCGACGGCACCATTCTCTACGTCAATCCGGCTTTCACCAAGATCTATGGCTACACCGCAGCGGAAGCGGTCGGCCAGAAGCCCAGCCTGTTGAAATCCGGACAGGTTACGCCCGAGCAGTACACGCGTTTCTGGACGAGACTGCTGGCCGGCGACATCGTCACCGGCGAGATCATCAACAAAACCAAAGACGGACGATTGATTCCGGTTGAAACGAACAACTCGCCTATTCTGGATGAGAACGGTCGGATCATCGGCTTTGTGTCCATGCAGAGCGACATCAGCGCGCGCAAGCAGGCCGAAGAGGATCTGCTCACGCGTAATAAGCAGCTGGCCACCTTCAATCGTGTCGGGCAAGAACTGGCGCAGCTGGTCACTGTTCAAGAAGTAGTAGAGCACGTGTTCAGGGCCGTGGGCGAAGTCTTTGACAATCGTAATTTGTATATTGCCTTGTACGATGAGCGCAAACAGGAAATCTCGTTCCCGGTTTACACCATCGATGGCGAACGGCGGTCTGTGGCCAGCCGACCGTTTGGCAATGGCATGACGGAATATGTACTGCGCACGAAAAAGGCCCTGTTGATCCCACACCAGGTGCAGGATTTTGCGACCAGCATCGGGATTGCCAATATCGGACGTCCGTCGCAGTGTTACCTGGGCGTGCCTTTGCTCAGCGGTGAAAAGGCGTTGGGCATCATTGCGGTACAAGACTACGATCACGAAGAGGTTTATTCTTCGGCCGACGTGGAATTGCTCAGTGCTTTCGCCGCACAGGCGGCCGCGACACTGGAAAACGTGCGCCTGTATGCCGTGGAAACACGGCGCGCGCTGCAACTGCAGACGACCGCAGAAATCTCTACCGCAGCCAGCACCGTGCTGAGTGTCGACGAGCTGTTGCCCTTCGTCGTCAATCTGATCCAGCAGCGTTTCAACCTGTACTACGTCGGCCTATTCCTGATCGACGATGAAAGGCGCCAGGCGAACCTGCGCGCAGGTACCGGCGAAGTGGGACGACTCATGCTGGAGCGCCAATATCAATTGCCGCTGGATGACCGCTCGATGATCGGGTGGTGTGTCCAGCATCAAGTGCCACGGGTGGCCTTGGATGTGGGCGAAGACGCCGTGCGTTTCAACAATCCCGACCTGCCGGATACCCGTTCGGAACTGGCCCTGCCGTTGGTTTCACGCGGTCAGGTGCTGGGCGCCATGACTGTCCAGAGCGTCGCGGCGGCGGCCTTCAGCGAGCAGGACATCGCCATCTTGCAGACTATGAGCGATCAGGTCGCGACGGCCATTGCCAACGCGCAGCTGTTTGAGCAGGCCAGCCAGGCGCGCAAACAGGCTGAAACGCGCCTGCGCGAGACCCAGTTCCTGCGGAGCGTGGGCCAGGCGGTTTCGTCATCACTGGATCTGGCCAGCGTGACGGACGTGGTCATGGGAACGCTGCAGTACGAATTAGGCTTCACCCATATTGCTCTGGCGCTCCTGGATAAACAGGCCAATACGGTGGCGATCCTGCGAGCTTCCGGCAGCGCGGCCGAGCTGCAGGGCCTGACGCGCCCCATCGCCCAACTGGAAAACGACATCTTACTGGACATCCTGCGCAAAGGCCAGATCGAAGTGATCGATGGCTGGGATGATCGCCTAGATCGGGAGATTTACGAGAGCCAGGGGCACGCAGCACTGGTGCGCGCCTTTGTGCCCTTGCGGTTGCGAGGTGAAGCGATCGGGGTGTTGGAGGTCGGCTATCGCCGCGCCGAACGTGCGCGCATCACACCCGAAGAAGTACGCCTGTTGAGTGGTTTGACCGATCAGATTGCCATTGCTGTAGGCAATGCACGTTTATTCAATGAGAGCCAGCAACGCGTTACCGAGCTGGCCGTCGTCAACGAAATCAGCCGAACGTTGACCGTGACCCAAGACGTTCAACATCTCTTTGCGACGATTCACCAGCAAGTGGGCCGACTCTTCGACGCTTCCAATTTCTATATCGCCACCTACGACGGCGGTGAGGAGTGGTCGCTCGACTATCAAATCGAGCGCAGCCAATTGCTGCCCGGGGCGCGCCACAAGTTGGGAAGCGGCTTTACCAGCTATATTTTACTGACGCGCCAGTCGATTTTGATTCGCTCGCTGCAAGAGAACTTGGCCTTCCACGAACAGCAGAAGTTGCCGAAGATTGGCGAAACGGCAAAATCGTGGATGGGGGTGCCGTTGATTGTCGGGGGCAGCATCATCGGCGTGATGGGGATTCAAAGTTACGAACAGGAAGGGCTATACAACGAGCAAAATGTGGCGCTCTTCTCGACCATCGGCACGCAAGCCGCCACGGCCATCCAAAATGCACGGTTGTATCAGGAGGCCAGTCTGCGCGCCAACGAGCTGGCCGCGTTGAATGAACTCAGTCAAGAATTAGCCTCGCAGCTCAGTATGGATCAGGTTCTGGAGAAGGTGTGGCAGGGCGTGTCACGCTTGCTGGACACGACCAACTTCTATATTGCGCTCTACGATCCGGAACGGGAAGAAGTCTCGTTCCCCATCAACGCTTCTGAGTCGATGCTGGACAAGGAAATTGAGGTCATGCCCGCCAGCCAGGGATTGACCGGGTACATCATTCGCACCCGCCAGGCGTTGTTGATCAAGGAGAACGTTGATCAACGAGTGACCGAACTAGGCCTGGAAAACGTCGGCGGCAGTTCTCAATCGTATCTGGGCGTTCCGCTGATTCTGGGCAATCAAGTGCTGGGCGTCGTGGCGATCCAAAGCTATGACCAGGCGCGTCTATACAATGCACGCGATCAGGAATTGATGACCGCCATTGCCGGCCAGGCAGCAATCGCGCTGCAAAACGCCCGCCTGTTTGAACAGACACAAAAGCAGGCGCGCGAGACGACGGCGATTAATGACATCTTGCAAGCCGTTTCACAGCGCAAAGACTTGAACCAGATCCTGGAGATCGCCTATCAACACATTCACCAGCTGGTGCCATCGGACGCCTGCATTATTGCCATGTATGAGGCACAGCTGAATCGGCTCTGGTACCC
>JAUQXC010000876.1 GCA_030834825.1 Thermoflexales bacterium | reverse complement strand
AAGCGGCTTTTCCTAACCTGTTTCGGTAGGTGCTACATGCTAGATAGGTTAATCGATACTCTAAGCAACTTGAATGCTTTATCCCCTACTCATACGGAGGATTTCGAGAAAACATTGAGCGACATTGCATCGCAAAACGATCCTGATTGCATCGGCAAGCTTGTAAAGTTTTTTCGTGATGATGCAAAGTATGATGAATTGATGTTTTCGATAATCCATACTATAGAGGTCTTTGAGGATGTAACCTATACACGGGAAATACAAAAAAGCCTGCCAACATTGTGGGCCCAATCACCTAAATGGGCGATGATTCTTCATGTAAGGATACTTAATTCCCCATCTACTCTGGATGCATATATTACACAGGTGTCCGAAACGAGTGTTGTTGAACGTCACGCGATCTATAAGACACTTCAAGCAGTGGAGAGCAAATGGCCAGAGTTTTCTGGCCGATGTAAACTAATAATTGATAGATTGGCCATACTCTAGAATGCTTGCTACTTCGGCAATATTTAGAAACGCTTGGACTGGCCGTTTGATGGTAGGTGAGATCTAACATCAGATGCGACAGACCTGTTACAGGCACGGACAGAGGAAGTTGCCATTGTTAGCGTTCAAAGCCCTCTCACATGATAATCTATTTATTCAGGGTTAATTAACTATGAAATAAGCCAGACGGTTTCACGTGTAAGAGCGTGGAGCCGTCTGGCTGGGTGTCAACGAATCTGCAGCGGATCAGCGGATAGCGTGCGGTGAACATCCGTTAATCTGTTGGCCTATCCGTTGAAGGAACGCCATCCGCGCTGCGCGGCGCTCTTGATCTCCCCGAGCCAAGTCGGATTCTATTTCCCTCTGTGGCCTCCACCCCACGGGGAGGCTTCGCGTTGTGCTCCATGGTTGCCTGCTTTTAACGGGAGACCGCCATCGGCAAGATGCTCGTCGGGAGCGGATAAGAACCCCTCAGCGGATGCTGCGCCGAACGAACACACACGGTCCAGTCCTATGGGGAGGCTACTTCGGACCCTACCGGCAGTGCTATAATTGTCATGAGCTTTGTGGAAGGAGCAGAATATGGCCGCAGTGTTGGATGGATATATCGAACTGACACCGGATGTGCGCGGCGGCAAGCCGCGTTTGAGCGGCACGCGCTTGACCGTGGCCGATGTCGTCGTGCTGCATCGACGCCTGGGACAAGCGCTGGAAGAAATCGCCGGCAAATACGATCTCGCCCTCTCGGCGGTGTATGCGGCGATGGCCTACTACTACGATCACCGGGCTGAGATCGATCGCAGCATTGAAGAAGAGGCCGCCTTCGCCGAAGCGTTTCGGCACAACAATCCTTCACTCTTACAGGAGAAGTTGAAGGCCTGGAGCCATGACTGAACGCATCCGGTTTCACCTGGATGAGCACATCGATCCGGATGTAGCGCGAGCCTTGCGACGCTATGGCATTGACGTCACAACGACGGTGGAAGCCGGGCTGCGCACCCAGAGTGACCTGGCTCAACTGGAATTTGCCGCCCGCGAACGGCGTGTGCTCGTCACTCATGACGCCGATTTTCTCCGTCTGGCCGACCGCGTCCCGCAGCACACAGGGATTGCTTACAGCACTCGCACGACTCGTTCGCTGGGCGAGATGATTCGGAGCCTGATTCTCATCTACGAAGTCCTCACCCCGGAAGAGATGATGGGGCGCGTTGAGTATCTGTAGGCGGTCTACTGGACTTAGAACGGTTTCCGTTTTGATTTACGCCAACGCTCCCGCTCGCTGCGCGTGACAATCCAGCGGCTAGAAACGGCGGATTGTTACCCGAAGGGGCCTTGAGCGCACACCATTTAAGGACTCGCTCTGGACGAGTTCATCACTCGTGGATGATTGAGAGAGTGAGGAAATCGAGATGAATAAAGTCCCGCAACTGACGGCTGTGATTGAACGCGAAGGCGATAGCTACGTTTCGACGTGCCAGGAATTGGACATCGTCAGCCAGGGTGATACGGTGGAAGGGGCGCGCGAGAATCTCGTCGAAGCGGTGGAGGGGTTTCTGGAAGTCGCGTCGCAATCGGAAATTCGGCGGCGGCTGAAGAAAGAAACTTAAGGCCACCGGCACCACCACCCTCACGGTTCCTGTGCCCAATCACGACGAGTTGAAAATGGGCACGCTTACCGGCATCATCCGACAAACTGGCCTACCCCGTTCCTTGTTTGAACGTTGAATGCTGACACCGACGGCGCTGCTCGGCCAAGCAACGCCGTCTCTCTTTACCACTTTCATTTAATCCGCCCGGCGCGCTGATCTTGACCCCGGCGACCTACTTCCCTCAACGATCTGCTTTTAACGGGAGACCGCCATCGGCAAGATGCTCGCCGGGTGCGGATTACTGGCCCAACCCCACTATGTTCGTACGTGGCGAATATCCGTTTATTCGTTTGGCCGTAGGCATCCGTTGAAGGAACGCCATCCGCCCTCCGCGCTGATCTTGATCCCGGCGAGCCAAGTTGGATGCCATTTCCCTCTGTGGTCTCCGTCCCACGGGGAGGCTTCGCACTGTCCTCCGTGGTCGGTTTGCTTTTAACGGAAGAGCGCCATCGCCCAGATGCTCGCCGGGAAGCATTTATTCGAGGAGGCTCTGCAGCGCCGCAACGTGCGCATCCTTCACGCCTGCGCCCAACGACTTTAACACTGTCGGATCAGCCAAGATGTCGGCCAGCCGTTCATCGATCTCACGTTTGCGGTCGGATTCTAGCCTGAACGTGCGCAGCATCTGGCGGAAACGTTCCGCGCGGCGATCGTCCTGCGCCAGCCAGGGTCCCGCGCTTGGCCGCACCGCAATCGCCACGCTATCGATCGGCGTGGCGATCACTTCCAGCGTGAAGCGCAGCCGTGTTTCATCGTAGTGGCTCGCCAACTCGCGCGGCACACCGTTCACGGTAACCTCGACCTCAGCGGGTTGCGTGACGCGATGGAAGATCAGGCGATAGGTGCGCTGTGGCGGCGCCACGGAGACAGCGCCCTGCCCCGGCTCGAGCGTGAAGTCAACGCCGTGATCGCGCACCTGCAGCGCGAAGGCGGTGAGGCAGTGCTGGCCGCGCTGATACGCTGTCGTCTCGCCGTCATCTTCGTACAACTCAAAACGATGGTCGTGCTGTGGAAAAATGTGCACTTCCAACGTCGCTGGATTGCCGGTGCCGCCCCCACTCCCACGCGGGGCCAGCGGCACAATGGCGCCACCTTGAGCAAACACCGGAATCTGATCGAGCGCGCCATAAACCGTAATCCAGCGGTTGCCCGTGTAGTGATCGTCAGTGAAGAAGTTATACCAGTGGCCCGCGGGCAGCCACACTGACTGGCGGCTCAGGCCGGTATCAGGATCGATCGGGGTGGTGAACGGCGCAACCAGCAACTCTGTGCCAAAACGATATTGCTGCGGGCAGCGATAGGCATTCTCATCTTCGGGATGCTCGTAGTACAGCGGCGTGATCAATGGAATGCCTTCAGCGGTGTTGCGCCACGCCATCGTGTAGAGGTAGGGGATCAGCTGATGTCGTAGTTGCAGTGCCTCCCGCATCACGGCGAACGTCGCCGCATCTTGCAACCAGGGACGACGATCTTGATAAGGATTGTTGGTACTGTGCAGGCGCAGGATGGGGCTGAACACGCCAAACTGCATCCAGCGCGCATACAGCTCGCCGTCTTCAATCCCCTGCATGTGCCCGCCGATGTCGTGACTCCACCAGCCGTAACCTACATTGGACGCCGTCGCCGTGAAGTAGGGTTGAAACGCCAAGGATGCCCACGAGACCACGCTGTCGCCTGAGAAGCCGATCGGATAGCGTTGATTCCCCAGCCCGAACCAGCGCGAGAAGATGAAGGGACGCCGTGCTCCGGCGCGCCCCAGATCGTAAAAGTGCAGATGGTTCAACCCCAGCAAAGGATCCAGCCCGCTCAATTTGCTGCGCGTGCCTTGCTGCCAATCCAGCCACCAGAAATCCACACCCATTTGCTCAAACGGATGATGCAAGATTTCAAAATAGGCCCGGATGAATTGAGGATCAGCAATGTCGAAGTCGATCGGCTGCTGAGTCGCAGGCTCGACGCCCAGAGCTTGCGCCATGGCAGCGTAGGGTTCTTCATGCGGATGAACGCCATCGGCGGGATGCAAGTTCAAGGCCGTGCGCAGCCCTTGCTCGTGCAACGCCGCGACGAAGTGCGCCGGATCAGGAAATAGATCGCGATTCCAGGTATAGCCCGTCCAACCGCTGGCATCATTGCCCGTCGCGGTGACGTGCCAGTCCATATCCACGATGCACACGGCCAACGGAATCTCGTGCGACTTGAAATCACGCATGAGGTCCAGCAATTCAGCCTGGGAATAGGCCCAATAGCGGCTCCACCAGTTGCCCAGAATGTAGCGTGGAATCAACGGCGTGCGGCCGGAAACGCGATAAAAATCCTGAAGGGCGGCCACATAATCATGCCCGTAGCCAAAGAAGTAGAGATCGCGACTGTCGCCGTTAACGCGCGCTTCCAGCCAGTCGTGTTCGTTGAAGACCAGGCTGGTGGAATCATCGACCACTGCCCAGCCGTCGCGTGAGAGCAGGCCGCGCTCCAACCCCAACGCGCCATTCACCCCATCCAACGTGCGCGCCGTGCCCCGCAGATTTTTCCACTCGCCGCGATCGCCGTACTTCCACGTCTGGCCGGTCGCCTTGACTTCGATGGAGAGCGTCTGGCGCGTGAAGCCCTGCGCAGTGCAGCGATAAGTCAGGCGCAGCTCGGCGGTGGTGATCACCACCCGATCGGCGCTGCGTTCGACCTCGAAAGCCGGAGCCGGTTGGGCGCGATACCAAAAGACCTGGCTGGCGCGATCTTCAAAGCGATCGATCGGGCTGTACTCCAACCGCAGCAGCCGTGACGTCAACAGCGTAAACCGCGCGTGTGGCGCCGTGACGATGGCTTCCTCAGTGGCGATCGGTTGAACATCCAACTTAAAATGATCGGAGAGCATCACTCACCTCAAAAAATATTTTCAGAATTGAACGCCCTGCAAAAAACCGGACACGGGTTCACACGGCTGAACCTGGATTTTATCCAGGCCATCCGTGCCGTCCGTGTCCAACTGTCTCACCCGTTTGTCGCGCGGTAGGGGAGTGCGGGTGTCGCACGATCGAACTAGCGCACGATCGTAACCGGCAACCTCACTTCCAATAATGTGCCTTGCCCTGCGATGCTTTCCAGGTGCAACTGCGCGCCCATGGCCCGCGCCCGCTCCCGCATGTTCTGCAAACCGTGTCCCGTGTAGGCCTTCACGGTAGAAGTGTCAAAGCCCCGCCCGTCATCCTGGATCGTCAGGATCACCAGCGGACCCTCGCGGCGCAGATTCATCGTGACGGTGCGCGCCCGGGCATGCTTGGCGATGTTGGCCAGGGCCTCCTGGGTGATGTGGAACAGGCCGGTGGATTGATCGGTCGTTAAATCGGCGTCGGCCCGATCGGCTGTTTGCACATCCACCGTGATCAGCGTGTTGGCCTTGAAAGCGCGCACCAGATCGATCAGGCCGGCTGACAGATTCTTGTTTTGGAAGCGCTGCGGACGCAGGTCCAGAATGTAGTTGCGGATATCGCGGATGACTTCATTCAAGCCACTGATCGAATCCTGCAATTGCTTGCGGGCTTGCTCCGGCGACTCGTCAAACGTCAGGCCGGCGTATTCCAACATCAGACCCACCGCATAGATCGATTGAATGATGCCGTCGTGCAAATCCATCGCGATGCGTTCGCGCTCTTCCAGCACGGCCAACCGCTGCACTTGTTTATAGAGGTTGGCGTTCTCAATCGCAATGGCCGCCTGTGCCGCCAGCATCGTAATCAGATGCTCGTCCTGCTCGGAAAATTCAGCGGCGCCGATCTTGTCCGTCAAATATAGGTTGCCCAGCAGCCGGCCCTTGAAAATAATGGGCACGCCCAGGAAACTTTGCATGGTGGGGTGACCGTTACACACCCCGGTGGAACGCGGATCATCTTCCAGCCGGCGCACTCGAATCGGTTTCGGTTCGCGCAGCAACAGACCCAACAGGCCTTTGCCTTCCGGCAGATGGCCAATCCGGCGCACCGCTTCGGCGGTCATGCCAGACGTAATGAATTTTTCCAGGCCGCTACCGCTGGCAGTGGGCACGCCTAACGCCGCGTACCGGGCACTGACCAGGCTGCGCGCCAGATCGGCGATGCGTTGCAGCACACGATCGATCGCCAGCTCGGCCGTGATCGTCATCGTCGCTTCAAACAGCGCTTCTAATTCCGCGCTCGTTCGCCGTTCGTTGGCTTCCTCTCGCGCCGTCATGCCTGTGCACCTTTGTGAATAAGTTGCTGAATTATAACATGCGCCCAGTGCGTCTCCCCACCTTTGGTCGGGCAAGTCGTGTTACAATCGACGCATGCGCACTGCACTGGTTCTCACGCTATCCCTGCTGTTGCTGGCCGGTTGCGAGACCTACGCCACCACGACCGCGCCGCAGCTGCCGACGCTGGATCCCCACGCGCCTGCTTTGCCCACGCGCACGCCGCTGCCGCCGACCGTGCCGCCCGTCACCCTGACGCCGTCACCCACGCCGGAACCAACGGCTGAACCGGCCACACAGTATTATCAGGCCGGCCTGCAGGCTTTTGGGCAGGGTCGCTACAGCGATTCGCTCTTCAACTTCACGCAAGCGATCCGGGGCGATCCGCAGAACGCGCTGCTCTATCTGAATCGCGCGCAGGTGTATCTGGCGCGGCAAGACTACGACGGCGCGATCAGCGATTTCACGCAAGTGATCAAACTCGATCCGAAGAATGTCGTCGCGTGGGTGAGCCGGGGCCAGGCCTATGCAGCCGCCGAAGATTTTGAGAAGGCCATTCACGATCTGGATCAGGCGATCCAACTCAGCCCCGGCGAGCCGTCGGTATATGTGAATCGCGGGCAAATCATTCAGGCCTCAGGCGACATGACGCAGGCGTTGGACAGTTTCACCCAGGCCTTAACTGTTGATCCCAATTACGCTCCGGCTTACTATCAGCGGGCATTGGCCTATGTCTCCGATCGGCCTGCCCAACAACTAGGGGTCGATCGCCGGGTGGTGGACGATCTCACCGCCGTGCTGGCTTTGGAACCGTGGAACATCGAGGCTTACCTGACTCGCGCCCAGGCCTACGTCGACGGCGGCGATCTGGACCAGGCTTTGGCCGATTACAATCTGGCGGTGGTCGTCACGCCCGATAATCTGGAACCGCTCCTCAAGCGCGGTCGACTATATTACGTGCGCCGCGATTACCAGGCCGCCCTCGACGACTACGACAAAGCGCTGGAGCTCAATCCGGAATCGATCGCGGCGCTGCACGATCGCGGCCTGGTCTACTTCGAACAGACGGAGTACGACAAAGCCCTGGCCGACTTCACGGCCATCCTGCGCCTCGATCCAGAGAACCTCGACGCCCTGATCGAACGCGCGCACGCCTACGACAAAAAGCTCAACCGGGAAGCCGCCTTGAACGATCTCAAGCAAGCACTGGCGTTAGCCAAGACGCCGGAAGATAAAGCGCGCGTGCAGGCAGAGATAGATCGGCTTGCCCAGTAACGCAACACGCATCACGGAGCCACTCATGCCCAAGAAAATTCTACTCCTCGACGGCCACTCACTGGCCTATCGCGCCTACTATGGCCTGCCGCTCTACGATCAAAGTGGCCGCCCACGTTTCTCAACCAGTCAGGGTGAGTTCACCAACGCCGTCTACGGGTTTGCCTCCATGCTGCTGAAAGTGTGGAACGAGGAAAAACCTGACTATATCGCCGTCGCTTTCGACAAGGGCCGCACCTTCCGCGATGACAAATTCGCCGACTACAAAGCCACGCGCGCCAAAATGCCCGACGAGCTGACGCCCCAGATCGAGCGCATCATCCAACTGGTCAAGGCGTTTGGCCTGCCGGCCATTACCGCCGACGGCTACGAGGCCGACGACATCCTGGGCACCCTGGCCAAGCGTGCCGCCCGCGATCGACTGGAAGCCATCATCGTCACCGGCGACAGCGACGCCTTCCAGCTCATCGAACCGCATATCAAGGTCTTCACTTCGGGCCGCATGTATCAAGAGACGATACTGTACGACGAAGCCTTGATCAAAGAACGCTTTGGCCTGACGCCGCAGCAGCTCATCGACTTCAAAGCACTCAAAGGCGATTCCAGTGACAACATCCCCGGTGTCAAAGGCATCGGCGAGAAAGGCGCGACGCAGCTGCTGCAGCAATACGGCTCAGTGGAGAACATCTACAACCATTTAGCCGAGGTCACGCCCACTCGCGCCAAGTCGGCGTTGGAGGCCAATCGCGACATGGCCTTTCTCAGCAAGGACCTCGTTACCATCCGCACAGATGTGCCGCTTAAGGTAACGTGGCAGGATTGTGTCGTAGACACATACAATCGCGCGCAAGTGGAAGCGCTGTTCGACCAGCTGGAATTCAAGACGCTGCGCAATCGGCTGCCAAACGGTGGGACAATTCCCGACGAGGAAACAGCCACGCCCAGCAGCCAGACCACACAAATGTCCCTGTTTGGCGAAACGGAAACACCACAAAAAGTCGGTGCCAAACCGGCGATCAACCGTGAACGCCCTTCGATCACAAAAGCGACCGTGGTGAACGACGAGCGTGCGCTCAAGTCGCTGGTCAGCGAGTTGAAGCAAGCCGACTTCATCGCATTCGATACAGAGACGACCGGGACCGATCCACTGCTGGCCGAGCTCGTCGGTATTTCGTTGAGTGTGCGTGAAGGCGAAGGCTATTATCTCCCGATCGGCCACGTGGCCGGTCAGCAATTGCCGCGCGAAAAAATCGTGCAGACGCTCAAGCCCATCTTCGCGAGTGAAAAGCTCGCCAAAGTCGGACACAACGCCAAATATGACATGGCCGTGCTGCACCAGGCGGGCCTGGAAGTGCACGGCTTGAAGTTCGATACGATGCTGGGCGCTTTCTTGATCGAGCCGGGTGCGGCGACCGGGTTGAAGAAGCTCGCCAAGTCACAGCTGTCACTCGACATGACGGAAATCACCGAATTGATCGGTACGGGCAAAAAGCAGATCACCATGGCGCAAGTCCCCATCGAGGATGCCGCAGCGTACGCCGCGGCCGACGCCGATGTGACCCTGCGTCTCCTGCACGTGCAACAACCCAAACTCGACGAGCTGGGCTTGCGAAAGCTGTTGGATACAGTCGATATGCCGCTGGTGCCGGTTCTGCTCAACATGGAATTGGCCGGGGTAAAAGTTGACGCAACCTTCCTGACCGAGATGTCGCAGCGCCTGGAAGTGCGCCTGAAAGACTTGGAGCAACAAATCTGTCAGCTGGTGGGTTATGAATTCAACTTGAATTCACCGGCCCAGTTGGGCGAGGCGCTGTTTAGCAAACTGGCGTTGAAGGCGCCCGGTGAACGCAAGACCTTTACCGGCAAGGTTTCGGTGGCCGCCGATGTGCTCGAATCGATGCAGGGGCTGCATCCGGTCATCGCTTTGATTCTGGAGCAACGCCAGCTCTCCAAGCTCAAGGGCACTTATCTGGATGCCTTGCCAAAGCTGGTGAATCCCAAGACGGGCCGCGTCCACACGTCGTTCAATCAGACCGGCGCGGTGAGCGGGCGCATCGCTTCGCAGGATCCGAATTTGCAGAACATCCCGATTCGCACCGATTTAGGCCGTGAAGTGCGCCGCGCTTTCATCGTTGAAAAAGGCAACGTGCTGATCGCTGCCGACTACTCGCAGGTGGAATTGCGCATCGCCGCGCACATCGCGGACGATCCCGGCTTGCGCGCAGCCTTTGCCGCCGGACAGGACATTCACCGCGCCACCGCAGCCAAGGTGTTGAGCCTCCCACTCGAACAAGTGACCTCTGATCAACGCTCGTTTGCCAAACGCGTGAACTTTGGCCTGCTCTACGGCATGGGCACGCAAGCGTTGGCGCAGCAAGCCGGCATCTCGATGAAAGAGGCGCAGCGGTTCGTCGAGGCTTACTTTACAGGCTTCCCCAAGATCAAGCAGTACATCGACGAGACGAAGCGGCGGGCAAAGGTGGAGGGCTACGTGGAAACGCTGCTGGGCCGCCGGCGCTACTTCCCGATCTTACAAACAGAAACCCGCGATGCACGCACCAACATCATGCAGCGCACCGCCGAACGTGAAGCGATCAACCATCCCATTCAGGGCACGGCGGCGGACATCATCAAGATCGCCATGATCAACATTCAGCGCGAATTGAGCAAACGCCAGCTGAAAGCGCGGCTGATCCTGCAAGTCCACGACGAGTTGATCCTGGAAGCGCCGAAAAAGGAAGCGGACGAGGTCGAGGAACTGCTGTGTAAATTGATGGAGGGCGCGTATCGCCTCGATCCGCCGCTGAAGGTGGAGGTTGGCGTGGGGCCAAACTGGGACGCGGTGAAATAAAATTTTGAGTTGATGCCTTCAGTGAAGCCGTTGCCCTGCCCATCTTCAATCCTTATCCACCAAGCCTGAATCGCCCCAGACAAAACAAGACAGCAAACTGCTCGCGCACGTGAAGCGCTGTGCGGAGTTTGCTGTCAAGAGTTATTGAACCACTACCTTGTGAAGGCGCTGAGCTACCCTTCGGTCTTTTCTTCCGGCTTCCCCGCTGTCTTGCTGCCAATCTCCACCAGCTGCACCTGCACTTGATAGCGTTTGCCGTCCACTTCCACTTTGCCACTGGTGAAGTAGCCTTTGGAGCCTGTCTTAAAATCCTTGGGCGGGACCGTCATCAGGCCAATGAGTTGGCCGGCATCCGTTTTGAGTTCGACGATGATATTCATGTGGCCTCCAAGTGAATGATTCGAGATCAGTAACTCACTTTACGCCGTTCAACCACGGAGAAAAAACCTGTGAACTCCGTGATCTCGGTGGTGAAGGTTTTTCACCTGCGTAACGCCAGTTAGTAAATCACAAATCGGTTAATCAAGCAAAGCAGGTAAACTGCGCCTAGCCTGGCGTCGTCCGATCATCACAACCTGTTATCTTCGATAGTCCGCTATCTTCGGAAACGTCTGCGCCGCTTTGGCCTTTTCCACCAACGAGTCAATCGGATGCAAGCCCAGCAGCACCTTGCCGCCGCGCCTGGTCGTGGCAATGGCCATGCCGATCACCTTGCCGGTGTGCTGGCTGAGGAAGGGCGACCCGCTCAGGCCGCTGGGGTCGAAGGCTTCGTCCATCACCACCCACACGGCATGGGGATCGACTGACAGCACCGCGCCTGAAAACACACGCGCTTGATCGCTCACGAGCGAGTAAAGCACCACCCGTTCCCCCGGTTGTGGCAAGCCACGCGGATCGGGATCGAGAATCAGCGCAGGGTCGATCGTGTGATCGCTCGGGGCGTTGAGCAACACGTAATCGATCGCCATGTCTTCACCCGTGCGGGCCTCACCCGGCTCGCCGTGAAAAGCCTCAAACTCGATCACCGGTTGCGACCACTCCCCCTGCGCCAAGGTGATATTCGTCAATGGCGGTTGACTACTGAAAGACAGGCTGTGCGCCGTGGTCACCCCCACGATTTGCCCGGCAGACCCTCGAAACAGAAAGCCGCGCCCAACCGGATGATAATCTCCCGTCCCGTACCGTGTCCACTCCACCAGCCCGACCGGCGCAGTCGGTAATGCGCCGCGCGGTACGGTCAACACCGGAGCCGCCGGTACGACCGGCGGCAGCGACGGCAATAACTGGCGTCCCGATTCAGTAAAGAGCAACAGGGCCGCCAGGATCATCAGCACAGCGCCAATAGCCAGCAGCGATCCGCGCAGCAGAAAGCGGACATTCATAGCCCGATTATCGCCTGATTGGGCAGAATGCGCAAAACCCATCAAACCCTCTGCCCCACTTCCGAGTTTGACCTGTTTTCAACGTAAACCCTACCCTCACCTTTATACTTGTGCTATACTACCAAGCGTTATCCAATACCCCGGAGGTATGTGTGAAGCACTTCTTGTCCTTAGCTGATCTGACTTCAGAACAACTGTCCGGCCTGCTTGACCTGGCGATTCACCTCAAAGAACAGTGGAAGGCTGGCGGTAATCCCCCTTTGTTGCAAAACAAGACACTGGCGATGGTCTTCACCAAGCCCAGTTTGCGCACCCGAGTCTCGTTTGATATGGCCATGCTGCATCTCGGGGGACAAGCGCTTTACCTGTCCCCCAATGAAATCTCGCTGGGCCAACGCGAGAGCGTGGCCGACGTGGCCCGTGTTCTGAGCCGCTACGTCGACAGTATTATGGCGCGCGTCTTCGGACATCGCGATGTGCTGGAACTGGCACAGTATTCGCGCGTGCCGGTTATCAATGGCCTCAGTGATTACACCCATCCCTGCCAGGGCCTGGCCGATCTGCTAACCATTCGAGAAAAATTCGGCACCTTGACCGGCCTCAAGCTGGCTTACATCGGCGACGGCAACAATGTCGCCAATTCGTTGATCTTCGGCGCGGCGCTCAGCGGCATGTCGTTTTCCATCGCTTCACCGGCCGGTTTCGAAATTCGTGGCGATGTGGTGTCGAAAGCCAAGACGCTGGCGGTCAAAACCGGCGCGACGTTGTACTTTGCGCATGACCCCGCCGAAGCGGTGCGTGACGCCGATGCGATTTATACCGACGTCTGGACCTCCATGGGTCAGGAGGCCGAAACCCAAAAACGGCTGGAGCTCTTCTCGCCGCGTTATCAGATTAACTCCGCCTTGGTCAGCAAAGCCAAGCGACAGGCGATCGTGCTGCACTGCCTGCCGGCGCATCGCGGGCAGGAGATCACCGATGAAGTCGCCGATGGAACCCACTCGGCCTTGTGGGATCAAGCCGAGAATCGCATGCACGCGCAAAAAGCCATTCTGGTGCAGCTGCTGGCCCCGGACTACGCCCGATCGGTTTCCTCAGCGAAACCGAAAGCGTCTGCCGGAAAGGCCGGCACCAGCGGTCGGCCTCGGCCCAGCGTGGTCAAGGCGACCAAACCGGCCAGACGGGCCAAGAAAACTGCGCCCAAGAAAAAGCGCTCAGCTTAAGACGGTTACTGAAGCTGCTGGCGTGAACGTTATCGAAATTGACCCAGTATCTCATTAAGTTCACCACTCGTTAAAGTCTATGGCTGGCAATCGACGTCTCTACGAACATGCCCTACGCCGCGCGACTGAGCATTACGAGCGTAAACAGTGGGAAAAAGCGCTAACAGAGTTTCAGAATGCGCTGAATGAGTTTCCCGACGATCTCGCTGTGCTGGAAAAAACGGCCGACGTTTACGAACGGCTGGGCCGCCTGGAAGAGGCTGCGCAAAACTATCAAACGATCGCCAATGCCGAATCACGACAGGGGCATCAAGATCAGGCCGTCGACTTCTGGGAACGCGCCATCCGGCTGGACAACAACCTGGTCGATTCGCACAAGAACCTGGCGTTTGTGTATGGCTCACAGGGCAAGGCGAAAAACGCCGTGCGTGAGAACCTGGCGCTGGCCCGCATCTATCAACAGCAGAATCAATTGATGGATGCGCTGGGCTACGTGCAAGCCGCCTACGCTCTGGATCCCGCCAACCCCGATGTCCTCACCGCCCTCGAACTGCTGCGCGCCGCGGGAGTCACCACCACCGAAGAGTCTGCCGAAACCGAAGAGGCCGGCACGCGGGGCAGTCCGGTGGACCTCACCCGCGAAAAGGCTTTGTCCGATCTGGCCGAAACGATCTTTGAGGACGGGCGGCCGAAGACAGGCAAGCTCAACAAAAATGAAGCGGACGCGCTGATCACCAAGGCGATCGATCAACAGACCCAGGGCAATACCAGCGGAGCCATCGACACCTACCGGCGCATTCTGGCCGCCGGGGTGGACATGCCCGCCGTCAACTTCAACCTGGGCCTGCTCTATCAGGAAAACGTCCGCCTGGACGACGCCATCCAACAGTTCAAGCACGCCGTGAATTTCTCGGAATACCGTCTGGGCAGTCTCTTTGCGCTGGGCGAGTTGTATCGCGCCAAAGGCCAGGTGGATGAAGCGCTCAACTTCTTCCTGGAAGCGCTCAAGATCATCGATCTGGGAACCGTCAATCGCGAGCAGGCCGACGATCTGATCAAAGTCTACGAAAGCCTGGCCGAGACTTACGCCACCAAAGGCGAAGCGCAGCAAGCCGGCACATTCGTCAACACGCTGGTCGATTTTCTCAGCAGCAAGGGCTGGGCCGATAAAGTCGCGCAGGCGCGCCATCGGTTGGACAGTCTGACCGAAGAAGGCGCGCCGGCCATCAGCCTGGCCGAGATCCTGAGTTTGCGCGATGCCGACGCGCTGCTGCAGTCGCTGTCCCTGATGCAGGAATTGGCCAAGCGCGGCAAGTACTACAGCGCTTTGGAAGAAGCCTTCATGGCGATTCAACGCGCGCCCGATTATCTGCCGCTGCATCTGCGTATGGCCGAGATGATGTTCAAGAACAACCAGAACGATTCGGCCATCAATAAATTCCTGATTATCGCCAACACCATGGCCGCGCGCGGCGACAACCATCAGGCTATGGCGATCTACCAGCGCATCCTGCGGCTGGCGCCGATGGACGTCAATATCCGCACCAAACTGATCGAGATGCTGATGTCGTATGGGCAAATCGATCGGGCGTTGGAGCAATACCTGTCGCTGGCCGACACCTATTATCAACTGGCCAGCACCGAGAAGGCGCGCGAGAAATATCTGGAAGCACTGGCCGTGGCGCCGCGCGGCAGCACCGGCCGGTTGTGGACCAATCAGATCATGCACAAGCTGGGGGAGCTGGATATGGAGCGCGGCGACTGGCGCCGCGCCCTGCAAACGTACGAGCAGATCAAGAAGATCGATCCCGGCGATGATAAAGCCCGGCTCAACCTGGTGGAGCTTTACTACAAGGTGCAGCCGCAGCGCGCCTTGCAAGAAGTTGACGAGGTGTTGAAGACTTATCGGACAAGCGGTAAAGCGAAACGGCTGGTCCCCTTCCTGGAAGAGCAGGTGCGGGCGCACCCTAAGGACATCGGCCTGCGGGCGCGGGCGGCCCAGGTCTGTATTGAGACCGGTCTGAAGAATGAGGGCATTACGCATCTTAACACCCTGGGCGAGTTGCAATTGAATGCGGGGATGACTCAGCAGGCCATCGCCACCATTCGCGCCATTATTGCGTTGAATCCTCCCAACGTGCAGGCCTATCAGAAACTGCTCGCCCAGATCGGAGGGTGAAGTGTGGGCGAACTGGCAGCTTTGTTCCAGCGCTTCGATTGGTTCAGCCTGATCGATGTCGTCATTGTTACGCTGATCATCTTCGGCCTGTTCTACCTGGTCCGGGGCACGCAGGCCGCTCCCTTGTTACGCGGTGTCATCATCCTCGGCGTGATCTTCGGTATCCTGGGCAGTGTGGCGACACTGCCTGCGGTCAGCTGGTTGTTTCGCAGCGCAGTGCCCGCCTTGCTCATTGCCATCCCCGTGATCTTCCAGCCGGAATTGCGCCGCGCCCTGGAGCGCGTGGGACGGGTCGTGCAAATCGGCGGACCGCAAACGCGGCACGCCACGGATACGGATCACATGATCGGCATCATCGCGCAGGCCTGCCAGCGCATGGCCGAGCGCAAACATGGCGCTTTGATCGTGCTGGAGCGCGCGACGGGACTGGAAAGCTATGCCGATACCGGTGTGAAGATCGACTCCGCCATCACCTCTGAACTCATCCAAAATGTTTTCTTTCGCAACGCGCCGCTGCACGACGGCGCCGCCATCATTCGCGATCACCGGTTGTTGGCAGCCGCCTGTATTCTGCCGCTCACCAGTAGCTATATGAGCGATCGTCGCCTGGGGCTGCGGCACCGCGCCGCGATCGGCATTACCGAGGCCACCGACGCCATCGCCATCGTGGTGAGCGAAGAACACGGCACCATCTCGATCGCGCACAACGGGCGCATCATTCGGCGCCTGGATGCAGCGCGCCTGGAAACGATTCTGCGGGCGTTCTACCAGCTCGATCGGCGGCAAACCCCTTCCCGTCTGCGGCGCGTCCTGGGCCAAGGCAGCGAAGTGCCGCCCACGGCCACGGACGCTTCGGCTTCACGTCGGACGGTAAAAGGATGAAACGCGTGCGTGGAATGCTGGGGAATTTGGGCAATTTGTTGCTGGCGATCATTCTGGCGGTGCTGGTCTGGGTGGTGGCCGAGCGACAGGCTAACCCCAGCTCGGATAAGACCTTCAGCGATCCGATTCCCCTCACACGGCAGAATCTTCCCGCGGGTATGGTGGCGTACGATGCCAGCGCGGAAGCTGTGCGGGTCACGGTGAGCGTACCTGATAACGTGTGGAACGAGCTCAACCCCAATCAGATCACGGCCTGGATCGATCTGAGCGGACAATTATCGGGGACCTTGGATCTGCCTGTCAAAGTCTCGGTACCCAATCGCGCCGCGCCGGTCGTCAAGATCGAACCGGCTTTCGTGCGCTTGAAAATGGAGCCATTGGCTGAAACGCAGCTGCCGGTGTCGGTTGCGGTCAGCGGCGATCCGGCCCCGCAATTTGCGGCACGCCCGCTTGAGACCATCCCCACCACGGTGACGGCGCGCGGGCCGGCCTCCTTTGTGCGGATGATTGCGGCCGCCAGCGGACAGTTGTCCATTCAAGATGCGCGCGCCACGATTTCACGAACGATCGCGCTGATACCGCGCGACCGCGATGGTCAGACCGTGCCTTACGTGACACTCAATCCCAGCAGCACACTGGCCGTCGTGCAACTGCAGCAGCTGGGCGGGTACCGCGATCTGGCCGTAAAGATCGAGCTACGTGGAACGGTGGCGCCGGGTTATCTCACCACGAATGTGTCGGTCAACCCGCAAATCGTGACGGTGTTCGGCGGTTCCTCGGCGTTGGAGGCCCTGCCCGGCTTCATCTCCACGGAACCGGTCTCGGTCACTGACGCCACGGGAGATATCAACAGCCGTGTGCGCCTGGTGCTGCCACCGGGCGTGTCGTTTCTGGGCGATCCCACAGTGCAAGTCGAAGTGAAGATCAAGGCGATTGAAAGCAGTGTGACGACGTTTGCGCCCTTGACACCCCAGGGCCTGTCACCCGATCTGTCCGCGCGCTTCTCGCCGGAAATCCTCGACGTGATTCTCAGCGGACCGATCGCCAGCTTGAATGCGCTGCAGCCTAGCGACATCCAGGCCTTCGCCAATCTCTTCAATCTCACCGAAGGAACCTATCAGATCACACCCACGGTCAGCGTGCCCAGCGGCATCAACGTCGTGAGCATTCTGCCCTCGACCGTCCAAGTGACCATCGGACCGTACGTCACGCCGACGCTCACGACCACCGCCACCATCACCAGTCCCCTGCCCTCGCCCACGCCGTAGAAGTAGGCCGGGGAATCATCGACAAGTCGACAAGGCTGGTACAATAGACCCCATGACTAAACCATTTGTTGCTCTGGTGGGCCGACCGAATGTCGGCAAATCGACGTTGTTCAATCGGCTGGCCGGTGAACGGCTGGCGGTCGTCGACGAAGTGCCCGGCACCACGCGCGATCGGCTGCACGCCGATGCGGAGTGGAATGGCCGCATCTTCACGGTGATCGATACCGGCGGGATTGAAGTAGTTCCCGATCGGGCGCAGAAATCCATTCGGGCCTTGGACGAACACGCGACAGCCGAACAGACGAATAAGGAATTCATTCCCCTGATCCGCGCGCAGGCCGAAGTGGCGATTGAAGAGTCCGAGGCGGTGATCTTTGTAGTCGATGCAGACAGCGGCCTCACGTCGGCCGATCGGGAAGTGGCGGCGATCCTGCGCCGCTATCAACGCGAGCGTAACGGCCAGCCGTGGCCGCCCATCTTCATCGCCGCCAACAAAGCGGACAACGCCGAGCGGCGACAGAACGCGGTGGAGTTCTACGAGTTCGGTCTGGGCGAGGTGTATCCGATCTCGTCGCTGCACGGTCAGGGCACCGGCGATCTGTTGGATGCCGTGGTCGCGTCGTTCGAGCCGATCGCGGCAGAGGAAGAGGACGAATCGATCAAGATCGCCATTGTGGGCCGACCGAACGTGGGCAAGAGTTCGCTCTTGAATGCGATCCTGGGAAAAGAGCGCGCCATCGTCAGCCCGGTGCCGGGCACGACGCGCGACGCGATCGATACGCCGTTGATGTGGGGCGACCTGCCCGTGACGTTGATCGATACGGCAGGCATCCGGCGGCGTGGCCACATCGATCCGGGTGTGGAGAAATACAGCGTGCTGCGCGCGCTGCGCGCCATCGAGCGCGCGGATGTGGCGCTGCTGCTGATCGACGCGACCGAAGGGGTGACGGCGCAAGACGCCCACGTGGCCGGTTACATTCTGGAAGAGAATAAGAGCGTGGTGTTGATCGTGAACAAGTGGGACATGATTCAGCCCGGCTTGCAGCCGCGAGAAGACGGCGCCTTAACCGAGAAGGAAGAGGATTTCACCAAGCGCCTGCGCTATGAGTTGAAATTCCTGGACTATGTGCCGGTGCTGTTTGTGTCGGCCAAGAGCGGCTTGCGCGTGGATGACGTCATGGCGCTGGCGCTGCGCGTGCAGGAAGAGCGCCTGACGCGCATCCCCACCAGCGAGATCAATCGCATCTTGCGCGAGGCCGTCGAGAAGCAGTCGCCGCCTACGCATGCGGGGGACCGCTTGAAGATTTTCTATGGCACGCAGGTGCGCACCGATCCGCCGACGTTCTTGTTCTTCGTCAACAATACCCGGCTGCTGCATGTAACCTATGAACGCTACTTGGAGAATCGCATTCGTGAAGCGTATCCCTTTGTGGGCACGCCGTTGCGATTGAGCTTCCGCAATCGACAACAAGCGGAAGGATGAAGCCGACCCTCGCCCCGACCCTCTCCCTGGCAGGGAGAGGGAGTGTGTTGTTCCTTCTCCCTAGCAGAGAGAAGGTTAGGATGAGGGTAAATATCAATCGCGACAAGAGATACCGATGACGATTGAATCTGCACTCATCATCGCCGTGCCGGAAGCCGAGCCGCTGGTCAAGCAGCTGCGTGAGCGCTTTGATTCCTCGGCGGCGATGGGTGTACCCGCGCACCTCACGATCCTGTATCCCTTTATGCCGCCCAGCGAGATTACGCCTGAAGTGCTGGCGGAGTTGCGTAAGTTATTCGCACAGTTTGCGGCGTTTGAGTTTACGCTGCCTGAAACGCGCTGCTTCCCAGACGTGTTGTTTCTCTCGCCCTCGCCGGCCGAACCCTTCAAGGCTCTGACGCACGCCATCATCAAACGCTATCCAGATTATCCGCCCTATGGCGGCGCCTTCACTGAAGTTGTTCCACACTTGACCATCGCCGATATGGATGAACCTGATCAGCTGGAGGCCATCCAACGCGATTTCTTGAATCAACATGGCGCGCAGCTGCCGGTGAAAGCTATGGCAAGTGAAGTACTGTTGATCGAGAACACGTCGGGACGATGGGAAGTGCGGCAGATGTTTGCGTTGGCGACGCTGGACACATTCAAGTAGATAGCCAGGGAAAGACCGAAATAAAGGTCTTGAATATGTACAATCTGCCCATGCCGGATTCAGTCTACAAAATACGCGATGGATTACTACGCAGACCTACCAGCAAGCCAGATGTTGAGTTTTTCGCTTCAATGTCATTGGAGCAATGCCAAACTCGACTATCTGAACTAGTGAATGATGAATCTTTGCCGCACTTTCTCAAGAAGCGCATTCAGGGACGGATTCACGGCAATGATTTCTATTGCCATGTTCTCTGGAATGCATTCTTTGACTTCGGCGGGCTCACCGTCTTCAAAGGCAAATTGATGGCAACACCGCATGGCATCTATGTCACGGGGCAGTTTCGGCCTAGCTTTGGCGTAATGGTAATAGAAATGATATGGCTGGCGATGGCGCTATGCTCGCTTCTTCAATATCCAGACCAACCTTTCAGGGCCTTTTTCTTATTAGTGGGTACTTCCCTTATCATCTGGTTCATTTTGAGACTCGAACGACGACTGAGGCCATATTTGATCGAGCAGTTGCACCAGGTGTTAACTGATCATTCCTGAACAAAAGGCCACCACTTTCCAGGACAGAGTATGCGACAGACGTTTGAATTCGTGGAGTAGAGAAATCTCATATGGCACACAAGCGAGTTAAGGTGTCGGCTAATTCCTATGCACCTCCCCCCTCCCCTCTTTGATCCTGAGCGCGAACCCGTCGCCGATGTTCGCGCCGCGTTCGAGCGCGCTATCCTCGATCAGAAAAATGTCCTGATCGAACTGGGTGGCGATTGGTGCATCTGGTGCCACCGTTTGGAACGCTTCATCCGCAGCCATCCTGAACTGCTGTACCTGCGCAGCTTCGGCTTTGTGCACGTGAAGGTTCACGTGGAACAGGACGAGACGGACAATGATTTTATCCAGCGCCTCCCTGGATTCGACGGCATTCCGCACTTCTTCGTCTATCAGGCGACAGGGGAGTTGTTGCATTCGCAGGATACGGAACTGCTGGAAGAGGGTGAATCGTACAACTACGAAAAGGTCTGGACCTTCCTGGCGACGTGGGGCCACGCGACAACCGGTCTGCACTGAGAGAGCAGCGCGTTTTGCACAAAAGGAATCTTCGAATGTCAG
>JAUQXC010000875.1 GCA_030834825.1 Thermoflexales bacterium | reverse complement strand
CTAGGCGGTGAGTTGGTCAAAGCGGCAGAGCAGTGGGCCAGCGCGCAGGGCTGTCATGAGATGGCGTCCGACTGTGAGCTCGACAATAACGTGAGTCTCAAATCACATCTGGCATTGGGTTATGCAGAGACCGGGCGTTTGATTCACTTCCGAAAATCTTTGAAAGCCTGATGGCGGGTGGGCGGACTGACAGATCATGACCGGGTGGTGATATCCTTTAAAGGCGTGTCAGTTTATAATGCGGTCATCCTGACGGTGGGAGCTAAACCATGTTTCGCAACGATCGCCCCGGTTGTCTGATGGGATTGCTGCAACTCTTTCTGCTGGATAAGCTCTTCGACTGGCTGCAGCGCAACTTCGGCTTTAGGCGTGGTGGCCTGATCGGCTGTGGCTGTGGACCGGTGCTAGTGGTGTTGTTCCTCTGCATCGCGCTGCTGATCATCTGCAATACCAACTGGCTCAAGCTGTTTGCGCCCGGCGGCTGAGCTCCTCGTACTGGGTTGGTCAAAATATACCAACCGATTCCAAGCAGTGGAGTGGTACCATTGCTCTGTGTCGCATTTGCCCTGAATCCGTTATCAGTACTCTCTGGGTATGGTGCGTTGCATGAGCTGTGTGTGACGGAAACGATTGACGTTCAACCTCTTCAGCGATTTTTAAGGAGACTAAACTATGAAACTACGCTTCATCCTGGCTTTGCTGCTACTGACTGCGTTGGCCGCCTGTGGTACCAATCAACCAACGCCCGCGGCGCCTGCACCGCAGGCTACTGCAGAGCAGGCTACCTCCGCGCCCGCCAGCCAACCGACAAGCGTGCCGCCGACACAGCCACTGCCCACAGCCGTGCCGCCGACCAATACTTCGGTTCCGGCGACGGAGACTCCGACAGCGACCGAACCTCTGCCGGTCTCGACGGATACCACTGCTCCACAACCCACGAACACAGCCACGGCAGCGTCGGCAGCGACTAAACCACGACCCACGCCGACCTCGGCAGGTCCGTTAAGCGCGGCCATCTATACGGCCAATTGCCGTAGCGCACCGACCGCCGATAAGCCGGGCCGTGTCACCGTGCAAATCTCGATCGAAGCCAGCGGTGGCAATGGCCGCTATCGCTACTTTTATCAAGACAAGGAATATCCCACCAAGTTCATCGAGGTGACTGGCGAGAAGGGCACGCGCATCATTGGCGCAGTGAAGATCACTTCAGGCGATGGGCAGGAACTCACGAAGGAATTCGATATTGCGGTTGGTCAGCTGACCTGTCCGTGAACCTGATTGCCTGACAAACAGCCCCGGCGGGTTATCCGCACGGGGCTGTTTGCTGTTCTTGTCTGCTCAAGCGACACGAGTAAAAAATTCCTGTTCGATCGTGCGTGAGGGGGGATATTTCTCGCAACGCATGAAAGGGGCAAAGGCCGGATACACTTGTGTGGCGATCTCATAGGCCTTGAGGGCGATGCGCCGATAAGCGAAGTGGCCGTTGGGCGCGCCGCGCAGCTGGGTGAAGTGAAATAGCTCGCGTAAATTCAGCGTCAATAGTACCCGCCGGTTGTAGGCGTTCGGCACGACGTACGCTGCCTCAGGTGGAAAATCTGGCGCGATTTCATGATAGGCCCGCGCTGCGGCCGCCAGCGCCCGATCGTATTCGGCGGCGAAACCGGCTTCGGTGATCGCTTGGGGAAGCGCATAACCCAGCTCAACCGTCAACGGCTGGGGTGTCTGTGTCATGATGCGATGGCGTTTCACGTCGAAGTAAGCGCCCTGATCCATCACACAATCCAGCGTCAACGTCGTGTGTTCCAACTCGCGCAGCGGCACGTCGAACTCACCCCGCTCGGCCAGCGCCAGCTCGATCAGATCGCACCGCTGTTCAACGCTCAGCGCCTGAGCCTGGCACAACGCCTGCTCAAAATCAATCCCACCTGCACGGTACAGAAGCGCCGCTATCACCTTCACTTCTGCGTCTCGATCGTAAGCGGCTAGCTTCACAGCCTCCTGCGACCTTCCTTCATTCGGAATTTCAAATTCCGAATTCCGAATTTGCCTGGCCAGATACTCGCTGCGTTGGGCATACTTGACCAGCGTTGGCGTCTCCGCCTGAGCAACTCGTTTCATCTCCTCGCCAATCGCGCGTGCTTCCTCCAGCGGATGCGACAACAGCTTGCTGATGGCGTGTTCCAGCACGCGGGCGTTGGCCGTCATGCCGACGTTCGCCAGTGTGGCCGTGGGCAGCAGATAGCGACAGTTGTCGATCCACTTACTGCGGATGCGGCCTTCGTACTTCTTTTCGGTCTCACCTGCGTGGCGTGGATACTTCTTCCGAATCACGGCGCGCACCGGCTCGATGCTGGCGAAGTACGTGTCGAACAGCAGATGGATCGTGTCACGATACAGGTCCGCATGTTTCGACGCGGCGAGATTCGGAGGCGTGTAGTAGGCATCTCGATCAAACACTTGATAGCGCGTCGATTTTTCCGTGTACGACGCCAGGCGGTTGCTTTCGATCACTTCGATGGCGAGCCGTGAGACCTTCTCCAACGCCAGGTGCAGCACCGCATGCTCGGCCACGCTGGCGTGACCATAGCCCACCACCCATTTGTCGTGAAACTCGGCAGACTTCTCGTCGGTCAGGCCTGCCGCGATCTCGCGGAATGACTCTGGCGAGCGGCTGGTCTTGGCAAAGGCGACAGCAATGACTTCGGGGCTGAGTTCTTTGGGGTTGAGCAGGTAGATGTCGCGCGTCTTCATACGGCCTCCCTTGGTTAAGTGGTGCGTGTTGCGTAGCTCAATCGCTCGTGATGAAATCATCGCAAATAACGGCTGTTGTGTGCTGAGCAAAGCCGTCGGCCACCCGCCGCCGATCGAGTTCATTCATTAACAGACACGCAATTTCTGCCGGTGCAGAAATCTCCAGAAATCATAACGCTTGCCCAGCTGACTCCACCGTGAACATGATTTGCGCTCACGGACTACGGAATACGGTTCACGCTTCCCGCATCACCTGGTCACTCAAGAGCTTGCGTGTCGTCTCTACATCCGATTTGATCTGCGCCACCAGTTGCTGCACGCTGGCGAACTTCTGCTCGCCGCGCAAGCGATCGAGGAAGTCGAGCGCAATGTTCAGCCCATACAGATCCTTGTCGAAGTCAAGCAGGTGAGCTTCGACGGTGCGGCGCGTTTCAGCGGTTACGGTGGGACGGATGCCGATGTTGATGGCCGCACGATGTGGCAGGTGTCCCACCCACGCGCGGCAGGCATACACGCCGTTCGTGGGAATGGCATGATCCTGCCAGACATCCAGATTCGCCGTCGGGACCCCGATGGTCTTTCCACGCCCATCGCCTGGCACGACTTTGCCGCTCACGCGAAAGGGGCGACCCAGCAATTTGGCTGCGTGCGCCACGTCGCCTTCCCGTAAGGCCGCCCGGATATTGCTGCTGCTGATGATCTCGCCGTCATTGGTCAGCGGCTCGACCGCGTGAACCGTGAAGCCGCGGGTCTGGCCCAGGCGGGTCAAGAACTCGGCCGTGCCTTCGCGCTGATAGCCCAACGCAAAATCGTGGCCGATCCACAACTCGCGCATGCGCAAGTGGCGTTGTAGCAGCTCCACAAAATCGGCGGCCCGCAGCTGCGCTGTTTCCCGCGTGAACGGCAGCTCGATCAGTAAATCCACACCGGTCTGATTTAGCTGCACCAGCTTCTCTTCGGGTGCGGTCAAATAATAGGGGTGAGCCCGGCCCAACACCACGCTGGGATGGGGAAAGAAGGTAATCACTACCGCTGCCCGCTGAGTGTGTGCCGCCGCGGCACGCACTTGTTGGATCAAGGCTTGATGCCCGCGATGGACCCCATCGAACGAGCCAATGGTCACGACCGAGTCTGCGGTGAGTTGGGCTTCTTCAAAACTGTGAACAAAGCGCATAAGTGATTGATACCATCATTGAGTTTGTGCTGATTCAGTTGGCGGGTGAAGCCGTGCTCATGGCACCAGATTCAGTGCTAAGACCTTTTCTGCACGCCACCATTGTTTCTTCTGATCGAAGACGAGCAGGGCGATTAAATTACCCTGCTCATCGTGAGCGCGGCAGCGCGTGCCGGATAATTTCAGCGAAAAGATCGGTGCGCCCTTCAGGGCGCGGAGGCGCTCCGGTTCGCTGAGTACGACCAGGGGCCAATCGTTCAACGCTGTGTCGATCGGGTGCAGATGCGTGCGCCACCGGCCCTCACGCGCCGCCGCTTCGAAGGTTGCCAACGGCAGCGCTTGATCGATCGTGAATGGTCCGGCCGCCGTGCGCGTGAGGGCGGTTAAATGCCCGCCGGTCCCCAGCGCGGCGCCCAGATCGTGCGCGATCGAGCGGATGTAGGTCCCTGCCGAACACTGCACGTCCACGGTCACTTCGGGCGCTTGATAGCGGCGCAGTTCGATCGAGTGGATGATTACCGCTCGAGCGGCACGCTCGATCTCGATCCCCTGGCGGGCGAGTTCGTACAATTTTTGCCCCTCGCGTTTGATCGCGGAATACATCGGCGGCACCTGCTGTATCTCGCCCCGAAATTGCGCCAGCGCCTGTTCCACGGCGGCGCGATCGATATCCACCGCGTGGGTCGACACGACTTCGCCGTCGGCATCATAGGTGTTCGTTTCTACGCCGAGGCGAATTGTAGCATGATAGGCTTTGTCATGGCCCAGGAGATATTCGCTGACGCGTGTGGCCTGGCCCAGACAGACCACCAGCACGCCGGTTGCCATGGGGTCGAGTGTGCCGGCATGCCCCACCTGCCTGATCTGGGTGGCGCGCCGCACGTGCTTCACGACATCGTGCGAAGTAAGGCCGGCAGGTTTGTCGAGGATGAGAATGCCGGTGGAGGCGTTAGGCATCATGTCTCACGCCTCACGTGGACTGTGCCTCTTTCAGCGCCTTCAATACTTGTGCGGTGGCGGCCTCCAGCGGCCCGGCAATAGTCGCGCCTGCCGCCAGTGCATGACCCCCACCGCCCAGAGACACGGCTGCTTGAGCCACGTTGTGGCCTCGTTTGGCGCGCAAACTGATCTCTACGCGCCCGTCGTCCTTCTCCACCAGCACGGCCACACGATCGACTTCGTTCATGCTGACCAAAAAACTCGACAGACCCAGCTCGGCCGTGCCCATGCCGCACGCCTCACGCATGGCTTTGCTGATGGACGTGCAGGCAATGCGATCTTTGACCTTGAGGGCACTGATGGCCTTGCCCCACACACACACCAGCGCCTGTGAACGCCGGTTGAACTGGTGATCGATGCTGTCATAGAGTGACGCGCCGGCTTCCATGCAACGCTCAGCATAGCGCAATTGTTGCGCCGTGGTGTTGGAAGTGCGGAAGCCCAGGGTGTCGCCCACCAGGCCGTAGAGCAGGCAGATGGCAATCTCCTGCGTGAGCGGCACGTCAAGCAGATCGGCGAGCTGTAAAACCATTTCGGCTGTGGACGCCGCCGCTGGATCGATCCAGTTGATCTGTCCAAAGCCTGTATTGGAGATATGATGATCGATGTTGATGAGAAAGGGCTTGGGCTGGGGCAGATTTGTCCAAATGGAACCCAGCCGCAGCGCATCGCCACAGTCCAGCGCGATGACCAGATCGAACGGGCCGCTGGCTTGGGTGACGATAGCGGCCCGGCCCGGTAGCAT